>DAOUMR010000122.1:0-10506 GCA_034409905.1 Dehalococcoidales bacterium
GAATAACGATTTTGTATTTTGGGCTTTTGAGTGGAACTTGACAATTTGACCTCCAAACAGATTTTAGCTATGCTTGCTAAGTAGTGAGAGAGAAGGCGAGGCTAAAAGTTCTGCGTATTGTACACTGTGGCCCACCATCCGGGCCCCTCGCAGGACTCGTCCTCTACCGCCTTAACCCCCGACTCCGCCGAGGATGCGAGTCCAGAATGGCCCACCATAGGTAATAATATTACCTTACATTAGGTTTGAGAGCAGCTACTCTAGTTCCCTGGCAATGGGGATTCCCGTTCGCTGATTGGTAGTTTTATCACCAAGAGTAGTGTCGAAGATGGAACCATAGAAAAACACTGCGCGGAGTCTTCTGGTTTAAATGCTGTTGAACCAGTTTTTACGCCACTTTCTCATGTACTCCTCGGAGGGATAAGTCCTAGCTACATCCTCTTCCCGGAATGTGTACTTATAGTCGCGGCAATATTCTGCAAGGACTTTATATGCCCAGTTTAGTTTCTTCATGGTTTCCTCGTACTGAGAAGAATCACCAGTTGTGTGCTTATCTGGATGATAACGAGCGGCCATTCTCCTATACACGCTTCTTATCTCCTTCAATGTTGCTTCTTCCCCAAGTCCAAGCAGCTTTCGTGCCTCGTCTATCTCATCAAAGTTAGCCATATCCTTACTACCCCGCTCTAATTTACTGAAGCTTCTTAGCTGGCTTTCTTCTCTGCCATGATTATCGTAAAACCGGCAGCGGGGGAAAAGCCCTTGCGTGGTAATTCTACCTGTTCTACCTTGCCCGGCTTTTGAAACAGTGTTGAAACAACCTTCTCAATAGAGAAACCAGACTGTTCCAGAAATGTCACCACTTCATCATATTTATAAAAGCTGGCGTACTTATAGAAACGATGTCCCTGCATCTTCTTCTTTTCATAGAATTTACCCCAGGGGCTATCCTTTAAGACTAGGCCGAGCACTATCTTACCACTAGGTGTCAGAACACGGTGGGCTTCTTTCAAGACTTCGGAAGGTGAGTTAACAAAGCAAAGCGTAACTATCAGAAAAACCGAGCCGAAAGAGCCTGATTGAAAGATGTGCTGTTCGCCCCTACCTGGAATAACCTTGATTCCCCGTTTGCTGGCCAACTCCAACAGTTTGACGGAGGGATCGATTCCGGTCTCTATCCCCAGAGCCTGAGCGAAGCGACCGCTACCCACTCCCACATCGAGCCAAGGTTTTGGCAGGGAATCGAGTACTTCCTGAAAAGCTCTTACTTCAATGTCGAAGATAAGCTTTCCTTCCCCGTCGAACCAATCATCGTATTCCGTCGCCAGAGAGTCAAACAGTGCTTCTTCGTTGGGGGGGTTTCCTGTCGAGGGTTCTAACATTGTAGATAGCCATTCTTGATTCGCCAGGAGCTTTTCTTTGAATTTCGGTCCCATATGGATACTATAAGCCTATCGGACCATCCAGTTTTTCCTACCATTTCTCCTTCATAATATACCTAAAGCTCTATTTGTAGCAAGAAGAGCTTACCAAGTTGTTGACGAAATGTTTCAGATGAATTAAAGTTAAATAGTGGGTCTTTGATAGGATACAACTAGTTGCTGTAGAGCTGAGATAAGCTGTTTCATCCCGAATAAAAGTTCGGGAACTGTCAACCAAGGCCCACCATAAATTCCGCCGAGATAAATAAAGGAGAAGTGATAGGAACATGGCAACGGACGCTAAAGCACTCAAGGAAGCACGGGAAGCCGGGAAGATAGAAGCCAGGAAAGAACTGGGCAAGTGGCTTGAAGCCAATATGCTGCACGGCCCCTACCGCACCGTTTATTCCGATATCTTTCCCCCAATGATAGCGCGGCTCAAGGCCGGCGAGAGGCTTTAAGTCACTTATCTTTATTAGCTAACCACCGTCGGGCTCTTGCCCGGGGTCATGAGATTAGCGATGGCCGGCTCGTTAAGCTCAACGCCGATGCCGGGGGCGGTGGTGGGGTAGAGAAAGCCGTTTTCGTAGCGGGGGACTTCGAGGGCGATATCGTTCTTTATCGGTTTGCTTACAGTATCATAAACATCGTGGATATGCAGCGGCCCCAGGTTTTCGTGGACCATCTTGGACATCCACTCGTCGGCGACCAAAAGATGGGTGTAAGCCGCCGCCTCAAGACCCGAGCCCATCATGCAGCCGCAGACCACCGTTAGTCCCGCCGCCTTGGCTATCGCCACCCACTTCTGCGCCTTGAGCAGCCCGCCCGCCTTGGGTATCTTGAGGAAGAAGCCGTCGGCGGCGTTCTTCTGGATGATTTCCATTAAATTCTTAAGCTCGATAGCCGCTTCGTCGGCAAAGACGGGGATGCTGGTTTTAGCCCGCAGGCGGGCCATGCCGTCAATGTCCCACCAGGGCACGGGCTGTTCCACCATAGCCACGTTGTATTTCTCCAGCTTGCGCAGGGTCATCAATGCCTGGTAGTAGTGCCAGGCGCCGTTGGCATCGATAAAAATCTCGACAGAGTCACCGCCGAGCTCCCTTAACGCTTTGACGTTTTCAATGTCCAATGCCTCGCTGCCGGCACCAACCTTGAGCTTGAGGACGCGGAAACCGGCCTTGAGCGCCTTTTTGGCCATATCTAAGACTACCTTCGTCTCGGCGCCGGGGAGGACGTAGCCCAGGGGGACCTTTTCCGTGGTCAAGCCGCCGAGTAGCTGATAGACGGGGACGCCCAGCGCCTTGCCCTTAATATCATGCAAAGCGTAGTCAACGATGGACTTGGCCTGGTTGTTGTCGCGGGCGGCGTAGTCCATCCTCGCCACGATTTTCTCAATCTTGAAGGGGTCTTCGCCGAGCAGGAAAGGGGCGAAGATGTTGTTGATGACACTCATCATCGAGTCCTGGCTCTCACCGCGGTACCAGGCGGAGGTGCCGCCGGAATCGGCGATGCCGATGATGCCCTCGTCGGTGTGAAGTTTAAGGATAACGCTGGCCGAGCCCAGCTCGATGCCCCCGCCCATAGGGAAGGGCTGGCTGAACTTCGAGGTAACCGGTATGCATTCAATCTTCGAGATACGCATTTGTCCCTCCTGGCTACAATTAACCATAATATACTCCCATCTGCATTGACAGACAAGGGGTCTGTGCTAGAATAGCGGTTAGAATAAAGCGCAAGGAGGCTCTGATGACCGAGGAGCTGGAGAAAAGGGTCAAGGTCTTGGAGGACATCGAAGCCATAAAACAGTTGCACATCAACTATGTCTACCTGCTCTGTAATTTGCAGTGGGACGACATGGTGGAGTGCTTCGCCGAGGACGCCACTATGGAGCTGCTCGACCAGGGTGTTGTCAAAGGCAGGAAGGAAATCAGCGGCGTCTTCCACAACGTGCTGGCGGAGAGGATAAAGCGCAACGACGGGCACTTCGTGGGTCAGCCCGTAATAACCGTCAACGGCGATAAAGCCAAGGGGCACTGGATTTTATACCTCTTCTTCGCCGAGCCCGAGGTCAAATGGCTGCAGGGGCGACAGGACTGCGAGTACGTAAGGGTAAAGGGGGAGTGGAAGTTCAGCAAGGTAAAGTTCACCGCTCCCTGGCCCGGAGCCTAATAAACGAAAGATAGGAGATAACGATGGACCTAAAACTTAAGGGAAAGGTGGCGCTGGTGACGGGGACGGGCAGCCAGATTGGCTACGGCAAGGCTATTGCCCTGACGCTGGCTAAAGAAGGCTGCGACATAGCCTCGGCGGACATCGACCTGGAGGGGGCCAGGAAGACCGCCGCCGAAATCGAAAAAATGGGCAGAAAAGCTATGGCGGTCAAGGTGGACGTGTCCAAGCGCGACAGCGTCGACAGAATGGTCGAGGCGGTAATCAAGGAGTTCGGGCGCATCGACATCCTGATTAACAACGCGGGCACCAGCAGCGTGGTGCAGCCCTTCATGCAGATGACCAAGGCCGACTGGGACATCGATATCGGGGTCAACCTCTACGGGCAGATGAACGTCGCCCAGGCGGTTATCCCGCACATGGCCAAAAATAAATACGGGCGCATCGTCAACTGCTCGGGCGGGCAGGGCATCCCCAATATCGCCATATACGGAGCGGCTAAGGGGGGCATCGACCAGTTCACCCACGCCCTGGCTATGGAGGTGGCGCCCATGGGCATAATCGTCAACGCCATACTGCCGGGGCTGGGGGAGACGGGGCTGGTGGGCACCGCCCCCAAAGAGTTTCTGGAAGCCGAAAGACAAATGTCCGCTCTGAAACGCTTGTGCACGCCGCAGGATGTGGCTAATGCCACCGCCTTTTTAGCCTCGGACGTTTGCAGCTATATGGTGGGGCAGATTATCAAGCTGCACACCTTTTAGTCTATAAATCGTAAAGGAGATGGATAAATGGCCGAATCAAAATACAGCCGACTTTTGGTGACCAAGCCCATTTACGAGGCGGGGGTGCCGGTGGAGGGGCGGCAGAGCCCTTCCATGACCCTGATGAGCAACGCCCTGGTGCCGGGCTGCAACATGTATATCGAAGTGGGCTGGATATGGGAGATGCCCAAGCCCAACCCCCACATCTTCGAGATGGTGCATAAGTTCGACGAGATTGTGCTCCATGTCGGCAACGACCCCTATAACTCCGAGGATTTGGGCGGGGAGATAGAGTTTTGCGTCGAGGGGCAGCCGCTGACCTTCAACAAGTCCTCGGCGATATTCCTGCCGGCGGGGACAAAGCACGGGCCGCTGACCTGGAAGAAGTTCACCAGGCCGCACCTGGAGATAGCCATAATGATTGGCACGGGCGATTACAAAGAGGGGTGGCCCGAGGGGACGGGCGAACCGAAATAGCTATCTGTCCAGCGTCTTCTGGATGGGGGTCTGAGCGGGCCTCAAGGGCGAGCCGCCCGAGACGAGCAGGGCGTCGCCAGTGACATAGGATGCCAGCTCCGAAGCCAGAAAGAGGGCGGCGTTAGCCACGTCCTCGGTAGTGCCAATCCTCTGCAAAGGAATATCGCCCTTACCCAGCTCTTCAAAGAAAACGTCCTTTTCCTTTTCACTGAGCTTGCCCAGTATGGGGTCGTAGAAGTCCGTGCGCACCGGGCCGGGCAGAAGCACGTTGACGCAGATACCATAGGGCGCCAGCGCGTAGGCCAAGTCCAGGGTAAAGCCGATGATGCCCATCTTGGCCGTATGGTAGTGTATGCAGTGGGCGGGGGGATTGACCGCCGCCGCCGAAGATAAATTAATGATGCGCCCGTATTTCCGCTGCTTCATGTGGGGCACCACTGCTTTCGAGAATAAAAAGAGGCTCTTCAGGTTCAGTGTGAGCACCTTGTCCCAATCGGCTTCGGGCATATCCTCGATTGGTTTGGGCGGCGTGGCCATGCCGCCGGCATTGTTGACCAGTATATCAATCTTGCCATAGTTGCCGATAGCCTTGTCCACCACAGCCTTTACCTGCTTGATGTCGAGGGCATCGCAGGCCAGAGCTGTTCCCCTCCCCCCTTTTTGGGTAAGCTCGGCCAGGGTCGCTTCGGCGCTCTTCTGGTCGATGTCGGCGATGACCACCGTACAGCCTTCTTGGGCGAACTTGAAGGCGATGCCCTTGCCGATGCCCTTAGCGCCACCGGTGATAATAGCTACCCTGTCGGCCAGTAACATTTTCGGCTCCTTGAGTCTTCGGAACTTTACCCATACTAAGGCTAATCGGCGCTAAATGCAATAGGGGGGTCAGGTGGTGGGGGGAAGCTGGACCGGTCTATCGTCTTCCCTGCCCCAGTGTTGCATCAGCTCTTTGAGCCTCTGGGCGAGCTTGGGGTCGTTGCGCAGGCGCTCGATAAAGACGGGGCAGCCTTCCAGGATGGAGTTCTGGGCGGCGCTGGCCATGCTGGAGAGCAGGTTTTGCATGCCCAGGTCGGCGGGCTGGGAGAATTCCGTTTCCGGCGACGAGGATTCGAGCTGGCGGCGGATGTCCTCGGCGGTAAATCTCATGGGCATAACGCAGGTCTTATACCAGGGGCAGTCCTTGCACTGAGCTATGGCGTAGGCTTCGTCTAAAACATCACCCATATCTAACCCCCTTAGTGGCTGAAAATCTGGTTCAGGATATCTTCAATATCCTCATAACTGTGGAAATAACCGCGCTTTATGCCCAGTATATAGCCATCGCTGTCAATAAAGAAGGTGCGCGGGATGCCGGTCACCCGATATTGCGAAGAGACAAATTTTTCTCCATCGGCTATTACCGGGAAGCTAAGCCACTCTTCCTGCATGAAGGCGGCTACCGTCGCCGGCTCCTGGCCCTTGGCGATAGTCAGCAGCACCAGCTCCGTTGCCCACTCATCGTAGAGCTGCTGTATGTGGGGCAGTTCCTCCAGGCAGTAGCTGCACTGGGTTGCCCAGAAGTTGAGCACAACCACCCGGCCCCGGAAATCGCTTAAGGCGAAGGTGGTGCCGCCGGCATCCTGAAAACGAAAGTCTAAAGCCCGGTCGCCGGCCTCGGGGTCGTCATCGGTGTTCTGGTCGCAATCGATTATCAAGCCCGGCCCACTGGTTAAATCGAGCTCGGCGGGCTCGGTAGGTTCGGCAGGCTCATTCCCGTTGGGCACGTTTCCGTTGGAGACGCCGTTGGCGTTCGGCTCGCTGCCATTGGGTACGTTGCCGTTGGGCACGACAGCACCGTTACAGCCGACGGCTATCACTCCCAAGACCAATACTGCTGCCAGCGCTATGACCAGAATTATTCTAGTCATCTCTAACTCCCTTACAAGACGATAAGCTGTTCTAAGATGCTTTCCAGTTGTTCCACGCTCTGGAAAGCGCCGGGCCACACACCCCGAAAGCCGCCCTCGGCATCAATGAAGAAGCTGAGCGGGAAGACACTCACCATGTAATTTGTCGCCAGTTCGGTTTCCCTGTCCAGAATCACCGGCAGGGAAATCTCGTTATCCTGCATAAATTCGGCCACGTCTTCGGCACTATCGCCTACGTTGATGGTCAGTATGACCACATCTTCGTCGGGCCACTGTTCATAGACTTGCTGGATGAAGGGCATCTCCACGACGCACCAGGGGCAGCTGATTCTCCAGAAGTTGAGCATAACCAACCTGCCCTTAAAATCACTCAGGGAGAAGAGCTGTTCGTTGGCGTCTTGGAAGGTGAAGTCGGGCAACGTGCCGCCGATTTCAATATCTTCGGCGGCAAGGTCCTCATAATCGATTATCAGGCCCGGCCCGCTTCTTAAATCGGGTTGGGCGGGCTCGACGGGTTCTTCAGCAGGCTCGTTCCCGTTAGGTTCGTTGCCGTTGGGTACGTCGCCGTTAGGCTCATTACCGTTGGCTACGTCTCCGTTACCAGCGGTACCGTCACAGCAAGTGGTGGTCGTTAATCCCGCGACCAGTACCGCCACCAGCGCTATGACCACCAGGACCTTAAATATTCTAACCATGAATTAACCTCTTTGGTAATTATACCCCTAAACGGCAGCCTAAAACCAGTTGAGGGTGTTGGTCAGGGTGAGTATGCCCACCACGATAAGCAGCACGCCGCTGAAGAGATAGCTCCAGGTGGAGTAGCGGTGCAGGCGCCTCAGGATGGGCCGGAAGAAGTCGAAGGCGAAGCCGATGACCAGGAAGGGTATGCCCAGCCCCAGCGAGTAGATAGCCAGCAGGTAAGCGCCGCGCCAGACGGTTTCGGAGCTCCAGGCCAGGGCTAAAATGCCGCCGAGCACGGGGCCGACGCAGGGCGTCCAGGCCAGGGAGAAGATAGCGCCGATGAGCATCGAGCGCAGATAGCCGCTGGTGGCGCCTAAAGAGGGTGCCAGCCGCTTTTCGTAGTTGAGCCAGGGGAATTTAAGCGACGCCAGCAGGAATACGCCGAAGGCGATGAGCAAGCCGCCGCCTATCTTGAGGACGAGGGAGTGGGAACCGACGGCAAAGCCGGCCAGCCCCGCCGCCGCCCCCAGGGTAACGAAGACGACGGTGAAGCCGATAACGAAGCTCAAAGAGTGAAGCAGTATGGGGAAGCGGGCCCTCTGCTTCGATTCCAGGATTTCGGTGCCGCAGACGCTGGCCAGATAGACCGGCACCAGGGGCAGGACGCAGGGGGTAAAGAAAGAGAGCACCCCGGCGCCGAAGGCGAGCCATATCGAAACTTCTTCCATAATACTGGGAAAAGCCTTTCTATCTCGTGGACGTTTTTTTAAGGTGTTAAACCTAATGCTAACCAATCTGGGCGAAAATAGCAAGCTGGTCACAATATCGGGAAAGGGCTATAATGGTTATTAGATGAGGCCGTTAAGCTACACCCAGATTTCGCTCTACCAGAGTTGCCCCCTTTGCTACAAGCTGCAGTACATCGACGGGCTGGAGCCCAAAGAGAAGGGCTATTTCAGTTTCGGCACCACCATGCATGACTGCGCCGAGTATTTCTTCAAGGTCAAGGTGCCGCCGCCGCCAACGCTGGAGCAGATGCTCGACTTCTACCAGCGGCACTGGCTCTCCGAGGGCTATGAGTCCGCCGAGGAGGAAGCCGAATACAAGGCCTACGGGCGGGAGATGCTGACCAAATTCTGGGAGATTCACCAGCCCGACTTCAGGATGCCCATAGCCGTGGAGCACAAGTTCACCATCGACATCGGCAACGTCAAGCTGACGGGTCGAATCGATAGGGTGGATAAGCTCGAAAGCGGGGGCTTGGCCGTCATCGACTATAAGACCGATAGAGAGCTTTTCACCAAAGAATACCTGGATAAGAACCTCCAGCTTACGCTCTACCAACTGGCGGTGGAGCAGTCCTGGTTTTTGCCTGTGGAGAGGCTGACGCTCTATCACTTCCGCTCCAACACCCCGGTAAGCTGCCCGCCGCGCGAACCGGCCCGGCTCGAAGAGGCCAGACAGGTGGTGCTTGAGGTCGCCGAGGGCATCCAGGCGGGGAACTTCCCCGCCACCGAGAGCCCGCGCTGCCCCTGCGATTTCCCCCAGTACTGCCCCTACTATAAGCATAAGTTCGCCCCGGAAAGAGGGGAGAGCGATATTCTCGACGAAGCGGCGGTGCCGGAATCGGTGGAGCGCTACGTCGCCCTGCAGAACGAGATTAAGGGGCTGCAGCTGGAGCTCGACGAGTTGAAACAGACCATCGCCGCCTACTGCCAGGCACAGGGCCTTAACCGCGTCTACGGCAAGGAGCACGCCCTGACCTGCAAGATGGTGGAGAGGGGTGGCTACAGCGAGCCCGAGGTCAGAGCCCTGCTCGAACCCGCGGGTCTCTGGCCTAAAGTGCTCGGCTTCGACCAGTCCAAGCTCAGGGAGCTTATCAAGGACGAGACGGTTGCCCGCGAGCTCCGCCAGAAACTGGCTGAGCTTAAGCAGGTGGTCTCGGCCAGCCCCCAGCTCTGGGTGAGAAGGCTGGTCCCTGAAGAATAAGAAAGAATAGCAATCGGGGGAGAACAATGATTAGCTACGACGATTTCAGGAAAGTGGATATGAGGGTGGGTAGGGTGCTCAAAGTCGAGGACTTCCCCAAGGCGCGCAACCCATCCTATAAGTTCGAGGTCGATTTCGGGCCCGAGGTCGGCATTAAGCATTCCGCCGCCCAGCTGACCAACTACTCGAAAGAAGAGTTGATGGGCAGGCAGGTGGTGGCCGTGGTCAACTTTCTGCCCAAGAACATCGCCGGCTTTAGCTCCGAGGTGCTCATCCTGGGGGTGGACATGAAGGGCGGGGTGGTATCGCTATTACAGCCGAGAGACGAAGCCATAATCGGCGCCAGGGTCTACTGAAAAACAGTTGCATTTTCTTTTGTCTTTCTGTATCCTTAGACCAACAATAGAATAGATGACCGGGGACGTCCAGGCTTGAGCCTGGTCAAAACGGAGCGCAAGTCGGTGAGATTCCGACGCAGTCCCGCCTGCTGTGACCGCTATAGTGGAAGCCAGAACGCCGAACCCCGGCATCCTTAGACCTCCGCGGAGAAAGGGGGTGGGATGGTGCTCAGATTTTACTGAGAAAGTCCCCCTTGACTTTGAGGAGAGGGGGATTATTTTTACCCAACTAATTTTGGAGGTATCGTTTTGATGAGATTCAAGACGGTTGTTTTTGTTGTCCTTTTGAGTTTAGTAATCGGCACGGCCGTTGGCTGCTCACCGGGCTTCGAGCCGGGGACCTATACCGACGACATGGGGCGGGGGGTGACCATCGAGGAGGTGCCGCAGCGCATCGTCTGCTTCGGGCCGAGCATAACCGAGATTGCCTTCGCCCTGGGGCTGGGGGAGTGGGTGGTGGGCGTTGATGACTTCAGCGACTACCCCGCCCAAGCCCAGGATTTGCCCAAGGTGGGTAGCGCCTTTGCCCCGTCTATCGAGAGCCTGGTGGCGCTGGAGCCCGACCTGGTCTTGACGCTGGAGCACGAGCAATTCAACAGCGAGCTGGAAGCCCTGGGCATCACCTATCTGATTTTTGACCCCAAGGATATCGACAACATCCTGACCAACATCGAGCTGGTGGGGGCGGTTACCGACACCGTTGATG
>DAOUMR010000123.1:0-11135 GCA_034409905.1 Dehalococcoidales bacterium
CACCATTGAGCCGGGAGGAGCTGGATGAATTCATATTCATCTTGGCTAAGGAGAATATGGAAGGCGAGGATCCCTTTGATAGATTACAAAAGAAGATTTTGTCTTCCAGCATCAAGCACATCCATGTAGAAAAAACCTGGGTGGGGGGATAAGGGAGTTAAAGAGAGATGGGACGCTTTTGGGTGGGGTTTGGGTGGGAAAAGTAACTTGGGGTGGGGAGGTCGTAATCCCAGAAGGAATTCTAGAGGGTGAATCCCCTCTAAGGGCGGGCAGGGCGGGACAAAACAACGTACGCTAACAAAGTGGGGTGGGGGGAAGACAACTGTCTATCCTCGCCGCCCACTGGATCATCTTTAATTGATATTGTTGCCAAGAGTGCAGTATGATATACTGTTAAACTGACTATAAAAGAACTAACCAGAAAGGAGACCAAGCTTGCCGGATACCGCCACGATTAAGGAGCTGTTAGAAGCCGGTGCCCATTTCGGCCACCAGACCAGCCGCTGGCACCCGGCTATGAAGAAATATATATTCACCAAGCGCAACGGCATCCACATCATCGACCTGGAACAGACGGCGGTGATGCTGGACAAAGCCTGCGACTTCGTGCGCGAGGTAGCCGCCGAAGGCGGCAGCATCCTCTTTGTCGGCACCAAGAAGCAGGCACAGGAGGCTATCGAGCAGGAAGCGCAGCGCTGCGGCATGTTCTACGTCAACCAGCGCTGGCTGGGCGGTGTGCTGACCAACTTCGCCACCATCCAGGCGCGCATAGACTACCTCGTCCGCCTCGAAGACCAGCAGAGCCGCGGCGACTTCGAGCGCCTGCCCAAGAAGGAAGCGCTCAAGATAGAGGAAGAAATCGTCAAACTCAACCGCCAGATGGGCGGCTTCAAGGAGCTGACCAAGCTCCCCGACGCCCTGTTCATCATCGACCCCACCAAGGAGAGGATTGCCATCGCCGAAGCCAAACGGATGAGCATACCCGTGGTGTCCATCGTTGATACCAACTGCAACCCCGACGACATTGACTACCCCATCCCCGCCAACGACGACGCCATCAGGACCATCAAGCTGATATGCAGCAAGATTGCCGACGCCATTATCGAGGGCAAGACGGGCGGGGCGGCGTTTGTCGGTGCTGCTGAGGAAGGCATGCCCGAAATGACCGAACCACTTATCTTCACCCCCGACGACACCCCCGCCGGCGCCCCCGATGAAGAGCCTGAAGGAGAGGAAGCTTGAAAATCTCGCTGGAGTCGATAAAAGAACTGAGAGAGCAGACCGGGGCGGGCATCATGCAGTGCCGCAACGCCCTGGAGAAACACGAGGGCAACCGGGAGAAGGCGCTTGAATTCTTAAAAGAACAGGGCCTGCTCAAGGCCAAGGCGAAGGCGGAGCGCACCGTTGCCGAGGGGCTGGTCGAAGCCTATATACATACCGGGGGCCGGGTCGGCGCTATGGTCGAGCTGAACTGCGAGACCGACTTCGTCGCCCGCACCGATGAGTTTAAAGAGCTGGCGCATAACATAGCCATGCAGGTAGCCGCCATGGCTCCCCAGTTCGTCAGCGAAGCCGACATACCCAAAAAGGCTGACGTGGACCCCAAGGCAGCCTGCCTGCTTTTGCAGCCCTACATCAAAGACCAGGAACTGACCATCCAGGACATCATCACCGAGACCATCGCCCGGGTTGGCGAAAACATCAAGGTAAGCCGGTTCGCCCGGTTCGAGCTGGGCGAACAGGAACGGTAAAAATGAGCGCGGCGAAATACAAGCGGGTCCTGCTCAAACTAAGCGGCGAGGCCTTCAGCGGCGGTGCCGCCTACGGCATTGACGCCGCCACCCTGCTCAAGGTCGCCAAGCAGATTAAAAATGTAATCGCCATGGGTGTCGGCGTGGGCATCGTCGTCGGCGGCGGCAATATCTGGCGGGGGGCAAAGGCGGAAAAGGAAGGCATGGACCGGGTCACCGCTGATTACGCCGGCATGCTGGCCACGGTAATCAACGCCCTCGCCCTTCAGGACGTCCTGGAAAACCAGGGGGTGCCCACCCGCATGCAGACGGCCATAACCGTCCAGCAGGTAGCCGAGCCCTACATCAGGCGCCGCGCCATCCGCCATTTAGAGAAAGGCAGGGTCGTTATCTTTGCCGCCGGCACGGGCAATCCCTATATGACCACCGACACCGCCGCCGCCCTGCGCGCCGTAGAGATTGAAGCCGAGGTCCTGCTCATGACCAAGAATAACGTTGACGGCATCTACAGCGCCGACCCACTCATCGACCCCAAAGCCAAGAAGTTCGACAAGCTCACCCACTTCGAGATGTTAAATCTGCGCCTGGAAGTAATGGACGCCACCGCCCTCTCCCTCTGCCTGGAAAATAAGTTACCCATCATCGTTTTCGACCTCCAGGCGCCCAACAGCATAGAGCGGGCGGTAGCCGGTGAATCCATAGGCACCCTGGTCTACAGCGAGTCGTAAAATGGTTAGCCCCGTTCTGTTGACAACGGAAGAAAAGATGAAAGCCTCGGTCGAGGGCTTGAAGATGGAACTGGCCAGCATCCGCACCGGCCACGCCACCCCCGCCCTCATCGAGCACATCAAGGTAGACTACGCTGGCGTGCCCACCCCCCTCAACCAGATTGCCGGCATCTCCGCCCCTGCCGCCCGGCTGCTCGTCATTCAGCCCTGGGACCGGAGCACCATCCCCAGCATAGAAAAGGCAATCTTAAAGTCCGAGCTGGGCTTAAACCCCACCAGCGACGGTAACCTCATCCGCCTCAATATCCCTCCTTTGAGCGAAGAGCGCCGCCAGGAGCTAATCAAGATAGTGCATAAGCGCGTGGAAGAAAGAAAAATAATGGTGCGCAACCAGCGCCGCGACGCCATGACCGAGCTCAAAGAACTGGAGAAGGGCAAGGAGATATCTCAGGACGAGCACAAGCGCGCCCAGGACCAGCTGCAAAAGGTCACCGACAGCTTCATCGCCGAAATCGAAAAGATAGCCCGCGATAAAGAAGCCGAGCTCATGGAGGTCTAGCCAGGGTCTCGGTAAGAGCAGGTGTGTTAAAGCACACCTTTATTTATTATGATGACAGCCGCTTCAGCCAAGAAAAAGACCCCCTTCCCCGACCACATCGCCATTATCATGGACGGCAATGGCCGCTGGGCGCAAAAGCGCGGGCTGCCCCGCCTCGCAGGGCACCAGGCGGGCGTGGAAAACCTGCGCTCGGCGATTAGCTACTTCGCTAAACTCAAGCTCAAATACCTCACCCTCTACGGCTTCTCCACCGAAAACTGGAAGCGCCCTAAAGCCGAGATTGACGGCCTGCTTAATCTTTTGCAGGAAGCGATAGAAAAAGAAACACTTGAATTGCACAAAAACGGCATCAGAATCCGCCACCTGGGCCGCCGGGAAAGGCTCTCCGCAGGCCTGCAGCGGGCGATAACGAAAGCGGTGGAATTGACCAAGGACAACAAGGGGATGACGGTCAGCTTCGCCTTCGACTACGGCGGCCGCGCCGAGATTCTGGACGCCATGCGTAAGATTGTGAACGAAGGCATACCGCCGCAGAAGATAAACGAACAATTGTTCGACAGCTATCTCTATACCGCGGGCTTACCCGAGGTCGACCTGGTCATACGCACGGCGGGCGAGCTGCGCATCAGCAACTTTTTGATTTGGCAGGCCGCCTACAGCGAGTATTACTTCGCCGAGGTCTTCTGGCCCGACTTTGACAGCAAGGAGATTGACAAGGCGCTGCTCGCCTACAGCCAGAGGCAAAGGCGCTTCGGCGCCCTCTAAGAAGATGCTAAAGAAAAGATTCTTGACCGCGCTCTGGGGAATTCCCCTGCTGGCCGCCGCCGTCTGGTTCGACGAGCCCCTCCCCTGGCTCACCATACTGGTGGGGCTCTGGGGTCTGCTGGCCGTCTTCGAGTTCTATAAGCTGGGGGAAAAGATAAAACTAGAGCCGCTGACCTGGTTCGGGCTGCTCTGGACGCTCTTATTTATCATCAGCCCCCAGCTTGATAACGACTATCTCACGCCGCTGACTTTCCTCGCCTCGGCGGTGGTGGTGTCGTTTATCTGGATAATCGCACGCAGGCGTAGAGAAGGCGCTTTCCTCGACTTGGCCTGGACAATAGGCGGCATCCTCTACATAGGTTTTCTCCTGAGTTACTTCGTCGCCCTGAGAGGCTTAGAAGACGGCCGCAACTGGGTCTTCCTGGCCCTAGCGGTTACCTTCGCCTCCGACACCGCCGCCTACTTCGTGGGCAGGGCGCTGGGCAAACACAAGCTCGCCCCGGCTATCTCCCCCGGCAAGACCTGGGAAGGAACGATAGCTGGTTTTATCGGCGCTATTATCATCGCCCTGCTCTTTACCCTCCCTACCCCCCTCCAGCTCACCATCGGCTACGGGCAGGCGGTACTATTGGGCTTTTTAGTCAGTTTATTCGGACAGCTCGGCGACCTGGCTGAGTCCCTGCTCAAACGCAACACGGGCGTCAAGGACTCGGGCAAATGGCTGGCCGGGCACGGCGGCTTCCTCGACAGGATAGATAGCGTTGTCTTTGCCGGTGTCGTGGTATATTATTATGTAGTATGGGCACTATAGTAAAGCGGGTCGCCGTCCTCGGCGCCACCGGCTCCATAGGCCGCCAGACACTGGAAGTAATCGACGCCCTCCCCGGCCACTTCAGCATCGTTGGGCTGGCGGGGGGCAGGAACACTACCCTCCTCGCCGAGCAGATAGCCCGCTTCCAGCCCCGCTTCGTCTTTCACCAGGAGACCAAGACACCTCCCCCCACCACCGAACGCGAATTCCTGACGATGGAAGATATGGCGCGCCACCCCGAGATAGATTTGGTGGTCGTGGCCACCTCGGGGAAATGGGGACTTGAACCAACGCTGGCGGCGGTGCGGGCGGGCAAGCAGGTCGCCCTAGCCAACAAGGAAGCGCTGGTCATGGCCGGCGAGCTTATCACCGGGGAGGCCAAGAAACACGAGGCTAAGGTTATGCCCATTGATAGCGAGCACAGCGCTATCTGGCAGTGCCTTGAGGGCGAAAAGAGTAAGCCAGCCAAGATTATACTAACCGCCTCGGGCGGCCCCTTTTTACATTTTTCGAAAGCCGAGCTGGACAAGGTTACCCCGGAGCAGGCGCTGAAACACCCCTCCTGGCGGATGGGGAACAAGGTCACCATCGACTCGGCGACGCTGATGAACAAGGGTTTGGAGATAATCGAAGCCCGCTGGCTCTTTGATATGCACTTTGACAACATCAAGGTCTTAATCCACCCCCAGAGCATCGTGCACTCTATGGTGGAATTTAATGACGGCTCGGTCAAAGCCCAGCTGGGCGAGCCCGATATGCGCCTGCCAATTCAGTACGCGCTTTCCTACCCAGAGCGCCTGGCTAACCCTCACCTCCCCCGGCTCAACCTTGAGGATATTAGAGAATTGACCTTCGAGCCCCCCGACTTCGATAGTTTCCCCTGCCTGAGGATAGCCGCCGAGGCGGGTAAACAGGGTGGGACTTACCCCGCCGCGCTCTGCGGCGCCGATGAGATTGCCGTCCAGCGATTCCTATCGGGGAAAATAAAGTTCACTGATATACCAAAACTGGTTGAGCAGGCGCTGGACGAGCACAAAGCCATCACTAGGCCCTCTTTGGAGGAAATACTGGCTGCGGACGACTGGGCCCGGGATAAGGTCATGCAGCTGGTGGGAGACAAGTCGTGATACTGACCATAGTCGTCGGCATCGTCGCCCTCTCCGTGCTCATCATCGTCCACGAGCTGGGGCACTTCCTGGCCGCCAAGATTACGGGCGTGCCCGTGGAGGAATTCGGCATCGGCTTCCCGCCGCGTCTATACGGTAAAAAGTGGCGGGGCACGGTTTACTCCATCAACTGGATACCCTTCGGCGGCTTTAACAAGATTGCCGGAGAGGTTGACCCCAAGGTGCCCAAGGGGCTGGCCAGCCGGGGCTACGGCGTCAGGCTGCTGGTCTTAAGCGGCGGCATAATTATGAGCCTGCTTTTGCCTTTCGTACTGCTCGCCGTGGCCTATATGGTCCCTCACGATATCGTCAGCGGGCGGGTGGTCATCGAGGATGTTTCCCCCGACTCCCCCGCCGATATTGCCGGCATCGAGCCCGGCGACGCTATCATCAGCATCAACGGTGAGCCTCTAAGAAATTCCGGCGAGCTCAGCCGCTACATTCAGCTCAACCTGGGCAAGGAGATTACCATAGCCGTGGAGCATCTTGACGGCACCGCCGAGACCGTGGCGCTTACCCCCCGCTGGCGCCCCCCCGAAGGCGAGGGCTCCATGGGGGTGCTGGAAATCAGCACCGAAGATGCAGTTATCGTCAGCGAAAGCTATCCCCCCTGGGAGGCAATACCCATCGGGGCGCGCACCTGCATCGAGGCTCTCGTCCTCTATAAGAACGGCATCGCCGGCATGATTCTGGGCACCATACCCTTCACGCCTGCGGGACCGGTGGGCATCGTGCAGGTTACCGGAGAGGTGGCCCACAGCGGGATAAGCCCGGTTCTGGAGCTGACGGCGTTCATCAGCATCGCCATCGCCATAACCCAGCTCATACCCTTCCCCGCCCTGGACGGGGGCAGGATGCTCTTCGTCATTCTGGAGTGGATAAGGCGGGGCAAAAAGGTCTCGCCCAGAACGGAAGGCATCGTCCACTCCATCGGGTTTATGTTATTATTAGGCTTACTGGTGCTCATTACCTATCAGGACATCTTCCGCTGGATAAGCGGAGGGAGCTTGCTAGATTGAACCCAAGGCGCATCTCAAAGCCAATCAAAATCGGTAAAGTCACCGTCGGCGGCGGCGCCCCCATCGTGGTGCAGTCTATGACCAAGACGAACACCGCCGATGTTATGTCAACCGTCGCCCAGATTAAAGAGCTTGAAGATTGCGGCTGTGAGATAGTGCGCGTAGCCGTCCCCGACGCCGAAGCCGCCCTGGCCATAAGAGACATCAAGAAGCAAGTTTCTATACCTATAATCGCCGATATCCACTTTGACCACCGCCTGGCGCTGCAAGCAATCGAGTCCGGCTGCGACAGCCTGCGCCTGAACCCGGGTAATATCAGCGAACCCGATAAGGTCAAAGAAATAGCCAGAGCCGCCAAAGCAAGAAGCGTACCCATCCGCGTCGGGGTCAATGCCGGCAGTTTGCCCCCCTCCCCCAACCCCAAGCTATCTATCGCCGAGCGAATGGTCGAGGCGGCCATGGAGCAGGTAAGGCTTTTGGAAGACCTTGATTTCGAGCTCATCAAGGTCTCGGTCAAGGCCTTTGATGTCCCCACGACCATTGAAGCCTACCAGAGCATTGTCCTGAAGATACCCTACCCGCTTCATATCGGCGTCACCGAGTCCGGCCCGCCCCGCACCGGCATTATCCGCAGCACGGTGGGCATCAGCACGCTTTTATACGAAGGCATCGGCGACACCATTCGCGTCTCTCTGAGCGCCCACCCCCGCGAGGAGGTCATTGCCGCCTACGAAATCCTGAAGAGTCTCAACCTGCGTCAGCACGGCCCGATACTGGTCAGCTGCCCCTCCTGTGGCCGCGCCGAGGTGAATATAGTAAAATTAGCCGCCGAGGTGGAAAAGGCGCTGCTCAAGGTTGATAAGCCCATCAAGGTGGCGGTGATGGGCTGTATCGTCAACGGCCCCGGTGAAGCCAAAGACGCCGATATCGGCATCGCCTGCGGCAAGGGCCGCGCCGTCCTTTTCAAGAAGGGCGAGAAGGTCAAGACTATAGAGGAAAAGGACTTCATCAAGGTGTTGATGGAGGAGGTGGGGAGGTTTTAGCTATGGGTGACGGAACAGAAGAAAATCCTTACACCCGCAAAGATGTACTAAGGCTGATAAAGGAGCATGGGGACACAGCTGAAGGGCTTGACCTCTCGGGAAAGTATTTCAAAGAAGGTATTGACCTGCAAGAGTTTGGCCTTTACGGCATTATCCTTAAAAAGGCCGTATTACAGCGTGCCCAACTTCATAAAGCCAAATTACACTCTGCTAACCTTGAGGGAGCTAATCTAGACCACGCAGATCTTTCTGAGGCTGTATTACTTGACGTTAATCTTAAGCGAGCTCGATTAGAAAATGCACATCTTTGGAAAGCCATTCTACGCGGCGCCAACATTAATCACGCCTCTTTCAGGGGTGCCGATCTTTCGCAGGCTGAATTAGAGTTTGTCAGCCTTGGTGCTGATTTCAGTCGAGCTTGCCTTTGGAGAGCAAATTTATTGGATGCTGAATTTCCTCGTGATGCTAACTTCGAAGAAGTGTATTGGGGAGATGGTATCCTCGGAGAAGAGGAGGAGGATAAGGATTTCGAAGGAGCCAAGGCTACATATCACCACCTGAAAATATGGTATACAGAACACAACGCACCTGATATCGCCGCCAAATTTTACTTTCGTGAGAAAGAGGCGGAGAGAAAAGGCGCAGAGCGGCGAAGAGACCGCGTAGCAGGATGGTTCTCATGGGCGTTCTTTGGACACGGTGAAGGGTGGAAAAGAATACTCTTTTGGATTGCAGGTTGCATATTATTTTTCACTTTGATTTATTTCTTTACCGGGACACTTACACTTGATGCCTTCCTCAACAGCCTTTATTATAGTGCCGTCTCTTTTATTACTCTGGGCTATGGTAGTTGGATGCAAGCCACTACCGGGTGTATGAAGGGTTTGGGAGTTTTTGAAGCCTTTCTAGGCTTTTTTATGATGACGCTATTACTGGTAACATTCGTCAGAAAATGGACTAGATAAAAAACAGGAGGCACGGCTATGGCGAAAGGAAAAGTGAAACCCCTGACCCGCAAAGAAGTGCTGGCGATGATAAAAAGGCACGGCAAGGCTGAGGGCCTCGACCTGTCGCGGCGAGAGTTCGCCGAAAACATTGACCTGAGCGGGCTCGACCTTTCTGGCATTCACCTCAACGAAGCCTCTTTGTGGTATCCCTACCTGGAGGGCTCCAATCTCTCTGGCGCTCAACTGGAAAGGGCTATCCTGCGCGGCGCCCACCTTGAAGGCGCCGACCTTTCCGGTGCTAACGCCGACGGTGCCGACCTGCAGGGCGCTCACCTGGAAGGGGCCAACCTGTCAAAGGCACAGCTCAAGAAAGCGGAGTTTCTCAAAGCCAACCTCGGCAAAGCCAATCTGGCCGACGCTCACCTCGATGGCGCCGAGATGGAGGAGGCCCACCTCGACTGGGCCGACCTTTCCGGTGCTTACCTCAAAAAAGCCTACATGATGCGGGCGCACCTGGAAGGGGCTAACTTTAGCGGCGCCCACCTGGAAGGCGCTTTTATGGAGGAAGCCGACCTGACGGAGGCAATACTGGTCAACGCCCACCTCAAAGGGGCAAATCTCAAGCACGCCGACCTGCGCGGGGCCAACCTGCACCGTGCCCACCTCCAGCAGACCAACCTCAACTACGCCAACCTCCGCGGCCCCGAGACCAACCTCATCAAAGCCGACCTGGAAGGCGCCCGACTCTACGGCGCCGACCTCTTTCAGGCCCAAATCGAGGGGATAAACTGGGGCTCCGGGCAAATACTGGGCGAAGAGCTTTTACACAAAGAGGAAGAGGACGAAAATCAAAAGCTGGAGTTGATAAAGGAAGCTGCCAGCGTTTACCGAAACCTCAAAATCTGGCACAACGAGCAGGGTATGTACGATACGGCTGGCGAGTTCTTCTTCCGCGAGAGGACGGCCAAGAGAAAGGCGCTCAAGTGGAGCACCCACCCCGCCCACAAGCTCTGGTCGCTGTTCGTCTCTGTTACCTGCGGCTACGGCGAAAGACCGCTGCGGGCTATCGTCTGGGCGGCTTCGGTCATCGTCGGCCTGGGCATCATCTACTTCCTCATCGGCGCCGAATGGCAGCTGGACGCCTTCGGCAACTCCCTGGCTTTCAGCGCCATGTCCTTCACCTCGATGGGCTACGGCAGCTGGCTGGAGGCGAGCGAAGCCCTGACCAAGGGCATCGGCGCCTTCGAATCGTTCATCGGCGTCTTCAGCATCGCCCTCTTCTTGATAACCTTTGTCCGTAAAATGACCCGCTAGAGGCTAGAATAAAGCCGCCCGATATGATTTAATGTGTAAAAGAATCTAGAGAAAGCCAAACCAAAGGAGGTAGCTAAAATGGCTAAATATCCGATAACCCTCGACGTTGAGTTTCCCGATAAACTCTCGCGACTGACCACCTTCTTCCGCTACTTCATGGTCATCCCCCAGATGGTCGTCCTCTACTTTGTAGGCATAGCCGCCAGTGTCGTCCTCTTTATCTCCTGGTGGGCGATTCTCTTCATGGGCCGCTACCCCCGCTGGGCGTTCGACTTCGTCTCCGGCTATCTTCGCTGGTCAACGAGGGTCAACGGCTACTCCTACTACCTGACCGATGAATACCCGCCCTTCAGCATGGACTGACACTAAAGAGAAGAATAGATATGTATTGCCGTAACTGTGGCAAAGAACTTATAGGTGTGCCCGAAATCTGCCTCGGCTGTGGCGCCAAGCCTTTGATTGGCAGCAGCTTTTGCCACGCCTGCGGCACTAAGACAAGTCCAGTGGCCGAGTTTTGCACCAAGTGCGGGGCGAAGCTGGGAGTAAAAACGCTGGAATCTAACATCTCTGATAAATCGAGGCTGGTGGTCACGCTGTTGGCCTGGTATTTAGGGCCGCTCGGCATCCACCGCTTCTATCTGGGCAAAATCGGCACCGGACTTCTAATGCTCTTTACCTTCGGCGGTTTGGGAATCTGGGCTATCATCGACTTTATCATCGCCGTTACCGGAAACATGAAAGACAAGGAAGGAAAGCTTATTAAAATCTGGTAAAACTATGCGACTATCAAAGCTATTCGGTAAGACCCAGCGAGAAGTGCCCGCCGAGGCGGAAACGACCAGCCACCAGCTGTTACTCCGAGCCGGCATGATACAGCAATTGGCTGCCGGCATCTATTCCTATTTGCCTTTGGGCTGGCGGGTGCTCAAGAAGATAGAGAATATCATCCGCGACGAGATGGACAAAGCGGGCGGACAGGAGGTCAACCTGCCCGTACTCCAGCCTTTCGAGATGTGGCAGCAGTCGGGCCGC
>DAOUMR010000124.1:0-4205 GCA_034409905.1 Dehalococcoidales bacterium
TACGGTATGCTATTATTTAAGATGAAGCTGGGCTTCGACGACTCGCTGGATGTCTTTGCCTGTCACGGGCTGGGTGGCATCTGGGGTGCCCTGGCTACGGGCATCTTTGCCATGGTGGCGGTCAACGCCGGCGGGGCTGACGGGCTGCTTCTGGACAACGGGATGCAGCTTATAAAGCAGCTGGCGGGCGTCGTCTCGGTGGGCGCTTTTGCCTTCGGGGCGACCTGGCTTCTGGGCAAGCTGGTCGATGTTACCATCGGCTTGAGAGTTGGGGAGACGGAGGAGATGTTGGGTCTGGATATCTCGCAGCACGGCGAGAGGGCTTACGGAGGTCTGCTGCGATGAAGAAGATAGAGGCTATCATCCGCGAGGAAAGGCTGGATGCCGTCAAGAAGGCGCTGGAGGAGAACAGCTATTTCGGCATGACCGTTAGCGAGGTGAGCGGGCGGGGCAAGCAGATGGGGCTGCCATTGCAGTGGCGGGCGGGGGAGTACCGGGTGGATTTGCTGCCCAAGCTCAAAATCGAACTGGTGGTGCTCGATGATGATGTGCCCGTGGCCGTGAACGCCATTATCCGTAACGCCCGGACGGGCAAGACCGGCGACGGCAAGATTTTCGTCCTGCCCGTTGATTCCGTGGTGCGTGTGCGCACCGGTGACAAGAATGAGAACGCAATCTAGACCAAGATAACTATCCTTAAAGATAACAAAAGGAGGACAAAATGGCCAAGAGAACCAGAGAAGAAGGTAAGGACTACGTCCTGAAGATGGCTAAGGAGCACGACGTTAAGTTCGTCCGAATGTGGTTTACCGATATACAGGGCATACTCAAGAGTTTCGCCATCACCGTGGAGGAGCTAGAGTTAGCCCTGACCGAAGGCATGGGCTTTGACGGCTCGTCAATTAATGGATTTGCCCGTATTGACGAGAGTGACATGGTGGCTAAGCCCGACCCCGACACCTTCCAGTTGCTGCCCTGGAGGCCGCGCGAGCACCGTGCCGTAGCCCGCATGTTCTGTGATGTCTTGAGGCCGGAGGGTAACCCTTTCGAGGGCGACCCCAGATATGTGCTCAAGAGGAACCTGAGGCGTGCCGCCGACATGGGCTATACCTTTTACGTGGGGCCGGAGCTGGAGTTCTTCTATTTTAGGGACGCCAATGGCACCGAGCTGCTGGACCAGGGGGGCTACTTCGATATGACCCCCCGTGACGCCGCCGTCGAGATGAGAAAGGATACCGTTCTTATGCTGGAGGAGATGGGTATCGGCGTCGAGTATTCCCACCATGAAGTTGCCGGCAGCCAGCATGAAATAGATATGCGCTATACCGATGCCCTGACCATGGCCGATAACGTGATGACCTATCGCCTGCTGGTCAAAGAGGTCGCCCTTAAGTATGGCGTCTACGCCACCTTTATGCCCAAGCCCGTATTCGGCATTAACGGCAGCGGCATGCACGTGCACCAGTCGCTTTTCAAGGGCGAACATAACGCCTTCTTCGATAAGGATGATGAATATCATCTCTCCAAGATAGCCCGCAGCTATGTTGCCGGACTGCTCAAGCACGCTCCGGAAATCACGGCGGTGACCAACCAGTGGGTCAATTCCTACAAGCGGCTGGTTCCCGGCTATGAGGCGCCCGTTTACGTCTCCTGGGCGCGGCGTAACCGCTCTGACCTTATCCGCGTTCCCGAATACCGGCCGGGCCGGGAGAAGGCAACCCGAATCGAGTTCCGCTCGCCCGACCCCGCCTGCAACCCCTATCTTGCCTTCAGCGTCATGCTGGCGGCGGGGCTGGACGGAATCGAAAAGGGGCTGAAGCCGCCCAAGCCGGTGGAAGAAAATGTCTATGAGATGACTGAGCAGCAGAGGCAGAAGCGGGGCATAGGCACCCTGCCCGCCAGCCTGCTGGAGGCTACCCTGCTGGCCGAGAAGAGTAAGCTGGTGCGAGAGACTCTCGGCGAGCACGTTTTTGAGGCTTTTATCGAGAACAAGAAGATAGAGTGGAACCAGTACAAGGCTCAGGTAACCGAGTACGAGTTGAAGAAGTACCTGCCTGTACTATAGTTCGGGGGTGGTTATGTTGCCGAAGGTTGGTGCCCGCCGGCTGCGCATCGCCATGGCCCAGCTCAACACCACGGTGGGTGATTTTGAGGGCAACCTGCGGAAGATGCTGGAGGCATTAAAGCGGGCGAAGGCTTTGGGCGCTGACCTGCTTTCTTTCCCCGAGCTGGCTGTCTGCGGCTATCCGCCCGAAGACCTCCTCTTTAAGCCCCGCTTTATCGCCGAAAACCGACGCTATCTGCAAAAGCTGGTCGAGGCTTCGGCGGGAATCACCGTCATCGCTGGTTTCGCCGACGCCAACGAGGCTATCTATAACGCCGCCGCCGTCATCCACGACGGCAAGCTGGTTGACGTTTATCACAAGATATTCCTGCCCAACTATGGTGTCTTTGACGAGAACCGCTATTTCCGCCCCGGCAACAAATGCCCGGTCTATACCATCGCTGGCGTTAAAGTCGGCGTCAATATCTGCGAAGACATCTGGTACGAGTTCGGCCCGGCTAACGTCCAGGCGGCGGCGGGAGCTGAGCTTATCGTCAATATCAGCGCTTCGCCCTATCACTTCGGCAAGGGCAGCGTCAGAGAGGAGATGATAGCCAAACGGGCTAAAGATAATACGGTTATTTTTGCCTATAACAACCTGGTGGGGGGACAGGACGAACTGGTCTTTGACGGCGGCGGTATGATTCTGGACGAGAAGGGGCGATTGCTGGCCCGGGGCAAGCAGTTCGAGGAGGACATGATATTAGCCGACCTGGATGTTGCCGCCGTCAGTCAGGCGCGCCAAAAGAAGACGGTATCGGCTAAAGACCAGCCCTGGAAAGTCACCCGAGCCACTTTGTCTGACAAACCTTTTAATACCGAAAAGCCCTCGATATCATCCCGAAAGGTTGAACCGAAGAGCCTGTACGCCGAAATCTACGACGCCCTGGTACTGGGCACGGGCGACTATGTGACCAAGAACGGCTTTAAGAAGGTTTTAATCGGGCTTTCGGGGGGAATAGATTCCAGCCTGGTGGCTGTTATCGCCGTTGACGCCCTGGGCAAGACGGGGGTGGTGGGGGTGGCCATGCCTTCAAGGTATTCTTCTCCGGGCAGTCTTTCCGACTCTGAACTGCTAACCAAGAACCTGGGCATAAAGCTTTTGACCGTCCCCATCGAGAAGGTCTTTCAGGCCTACCACGATACCCTAGCCGAGGCTTTTAAGGGAACAAAGCCCGACGTCACCGAGGAGAACATTCAGGCCCGAATCAGGGGCAATATCCTGATGGCGCTTTCCAATAAGTTCGGCTGGCTGGTGCTGACCACGGGCAACAAGAGCGAGATGGCCACCGGCTACACCACTCTTTATGGTGATATGGCGGGGGGTTTTGCCGTGATAAAGGATGTGCCCAAGACCATGGTTTACGAGCTTGCCCGCTACCGAAACCACCGAGCTGATAAGGAGCTGATACCCTCTTCGGTTATCGAGAAACCGCCTTCGGCGGAGCTGAGGCCCGAGCAGAAAGACATCGACACCCTGCCTGCCTACGAGTTGCTCGACCCGGTGCTCAAAGCCTACGTCGAAGAGGACAAGAGTGTCGAGGAGATTATTGCCCTGGGCATAGATGAGGAGGTGGTCAGGCGAGCCGCCCGGCTGGTGGACGGCAGCGAGTACAAGCGAAGGCAGGCGCCGCCGGGGGTAAAGATAACCACCCGCGCTTTCGGGCGGGACCGCCGCCTGCCCATTACCAACCGCTACAAAGGGGGGTAGTGGGGGCTTAAAGCTATTGGCAGGGCGTGGTATAATAGCCCAGAACCATACCGCGAGCAGTGAGGTTTGTCATGGAACAGGTTGTCGGGTCTGACGCCGAAGGTAAGCTGATAGCCATCCTCAAAATCCTGAGCGAATCCTCGGAGCCGCTGGGCTCCATCACTATCGCCCGCCGCCTGGAGGGGGAGGGGGTCTTCTTAAGCGAGCGGGCGGTCAGGTATCACCTGAGGATAGCCGACGAGCGCGGCTACACCCAGCCAGGGGGTCGGGATGGGCGGATGATTACCCCCGAGGGACGGCGGGAGGTCAAGGAGGCGCTGGCTTCGCAGCAGCTCGGTTTCGTCAAGGAGAAGCTGGAGCTGCTGGCTTACCAGACCACCTTCGACCCCA
>DAOUMR010000125.1:0-4438 GCA_034409905.1 Dehalococcoidales bacterium
CTGCTTTATCATATACTGGGGGTGCTCGTTAATCTGGGCGACCATGAATTCGGCGCGCAACAGCCCCACGCCGTCCACGTTACGGGCGGCGACGTTTTCGGCCAGCTCGGGCTGAGCCAGGTTGACATAAACCTTGGTCTTGGTCTTGATGGCCTCACGGAGCACATCGGCGACGGCGGTGGTCTTGATGCGGCGGGTGACCTTGCCGTCGTAGATTTTGCCGTGCGAGCCGTCGACGGTGATGATCTGGCCGTTCTTGAGGATGTGGGTCGCCTTTTCGGCGCCGACGACGCAGGGGATGCCCAGCTCGCGGCTGACGATGGCGGCGTGGGCGGTCCGGCCGCCGCGGTTGGTGACGATAGCCACCGCTTTTTTCATGGCGGGGACGAAGTCGGGAGTAGTCATCTCCGCCACCAGGACGTCGCCCGCTTTTACCTTGTCTATATCTGAGGCATGGGGGACGATGCGGGCGGGGCCCGAGGCTATGCCCGGGCTTGCCTTTTCGCCGCTTAAGAGCACGGGGTTAGCGATTTCGGGCTCGACCTCGGTCTTTTCCCGGATGGTGGTTACGGGGCGGGTCTGTACGATATAGATTTTGTTGTCTTCCTTAGCCCACTCGATATCCTGGGGGAAGTTATAGTGCTTTTCTATCTGTTTGCCCAGCTGCGCCAGCTTGGTGATTTCTCTTTCGCTGAGCTTGGGCTTGGACTGGGTGTGGGTGGGGAGGGGCACCCAGATGTTGGTCTCTTTGGCCTTAGCATCGGGGTTTTTGACGAGCTGTGTCTCCTGAGTAACTGTCTTTCGCTTGAGTATTTTCAGGCTCTCCTTATTGACGACATATAAATCGGGGGTTACCTCGCCGGAGACGATAGCCTCGCCCAGCCCGAAAACGGCCTCGATAACAATCCTATCGCTGTCGCTGGTCACCGGCTCCAGAGTAAACATTACCCCCGAGGTCTTGGACTGCACCATCTTTTGCACGGGCACGGCGATGCCCACCTGGAAGTGGTCGAAGCCCTGGTGGTGGCGGTAGAAGATAGCCCGCGGCTCAAAAAGCGAAGCCCAGCACCCTTGGACGGCGTTGACTACCTCTTTTTCCCCGTGCACGTTGAGGAAGGTGCGCTGCTGGCCGGCGAAGGAGGCTTCGGGCAGGTCTTCGGCCGTCGCCGAGGAGCGCACCGCCACCAGCCCGCCGCCGATATCCTTGTAGGCTTTTTCAATCTTTTCGACAAGTTCGGGGGGCATGGGGGTGTCGAGGATGAGCTTTTTGATGACGGTGGCTACCTGCTGGAGTTGCTTGCTGTCGCTGGTGTCGAGGGGTTTGAGCCAGCTGGCGATTTTATCCCTGACGGAGGACCTTTCCAGGAAGTCAAAATAGGCGCTGGCGGTGACAATGAAGCCGGGTGGGACGGGTATGCCGGCCCGGGTCATTTCGCCCAGGTTGGCGCCCTTGCCGCCGACGGTGTTGACATCGCCCTTGCCGACCTCATTGAAGAGGACAATCGCCTTTTGCCCTTGCTGCATGCTAGTGCCTCCTTAAGCTTCTCTTTCGATGGGGAAATATGATATGACCAACCGGCCGATTTATCACTTGGCTATTATACCATAATAGGTGGTCAGTTTTAAGCTGGGGTTTTGCCCAACCCCACCACCTTGTTTAGCGTAAGTCTTTCTGTCCCACCTCGCCCACCCTAATGAGAAATTCTAAGCACGAAATCCTAAATACTAAATGATATAGTTTGTAGTTGTTTAGGATTTAGATATTAGGATTTAGAATTTACTTGCAAAAGGGCGGTGGGCGGGAAAAGATTTAAAACTGGGGTGGGGAGACTGGATTCCCGCCTTCGCGGGAATGACAAGGTGGCACTGCTCAAGTGCAGCCACTGCTTTATTGACAGGGGTGGGGTGGAGGAGTAAAATTTAGGGGTGTGATAGAGGAGGTTTTGGCATATGATAGAGATGCTTATTGATAGTATCAGGGTGAGCCTGATGAACTATCAACGGGTGGTGATTCTAAAGGAAAAGGACTCGGACCGCTACCTGCCCATCTGGATTGGTCCTGCCGAAGCCGACGCTATCGCCGTTAAGCTCCAGGATGTTACCGTATCGCGCCCCCTGACCCACGACCTGTTGCGCTCGGTCATCGACACCCTGGGGGCGACGGTCAACTCTATCATCGTCAGCGAGCTTAAGAACGATACCTTCTACGCCAAGATTGTGCTCAACGTGGACGGGGGGCAGACGGTGGAGGTCGATTCGCGACCCAGCGACGCCCTGGCGCTGGCGGTGAGGGCAAACGTGCCCATCTTCGCCGAGGAGGTTGTCCTGGATAAAGCCGGCATCCTGCTGGACAAGGAGACGGGCAAGCCGATACAGGATATGGAATCGGGTGAGGTGGGGGGCAAGAAGCCCAGCGAGGAAGAGCTAAAGAGGATGTCCGCTTTTTACGACTTCATCAACACCCTCGACCTGGAGGACTTCGACAAGCGTAAGTCTTAGAACTTGCGGTTTTGACGACAATAGAAAGCCCTGGAACCAAAAGAACTGGGGCTTTTTGGTAACCAGAAGCCCTTGACCAACCAAGGCAGATTTGATATGCTGCCAAAGCATGAGCAGGTGGGTTGCGGCGCTAAGGTTCATCGGGGTGGGGTGGTTCGTTGGTATCTCTATCGTGGGTGGAGTGTGGGGCGGTCTCTGGCTGGACAATAAATTCGGTACCAAGCCTATCCTGGTGATTGTAGGCTTAATCTTGGGTCTGATTGTGGCTTTCTATGGCGTTTATCGCATGCTATTGCCGCTCATACGTAACAAGCGAAACGGGGAGAACCGTTAGTGGCTGAGAAAAAGCGGGGCTGCCTGGGTTGTTCTTTCCCGCTTGTTATCGGGTTACTGGTCGTTTTCCTGGCGCTTATCGTCGGCGGTTTCCTTATCGGTCCCCTGGGGCAGAGCATGCTCCACATCGAGCTGCCCAGCTGGCTTTCCGCCCTCAGTGTGGAGAGACCCGACCCCCACCTCCCTGCTGAGACAGTCTTCACTATCTTCGGTTTTCCCATCACCAACAGCATTATCGGCGCCTGGATTACCATCATCTTCCTGGTGGGGGTTTCCTACATCATCACCCGCCGCATGAAGCTGGTGCCGGGGCGGCTACAAGCCGCCTTTGAGTTTCTAATCGGCTGGCTTTACGACCTCTGCGTTAGTGTTGCCGGCGAGAAGAACGGGCGGCGTTTCTTCCCGGTGGTGGCGACTATCTTCCTCTTCGTCGGCTTTAACGCCTGGCTGTCACTGCTGCCTGGCTTCGGCTCCATCACCGCCCATACCGCCGAGGGGGAGGTGCACTTAATCAGAGCCGCCAACACCGACATCAACATGCCCCTGGCGCTGGCAATTACCTCTTTCGTCTTCGTCGAGTTCTACGGGCTGCGCATGCTGGGCGGCCGCTACATCAGCAAGTTCCTCAACTTCAAGGACTTCTTCCGGGCGATGCGCCAGATATTCACCGGCAAGGTGATATCGGGTGCCCAGGGTTTGGTCACCGGGGTCATGACCGTTTTTGCCGGTCTGCTGGAGGGCTTGAGCGAGTTTATCCGCATTATCAGCCTTACCTTCCGACTTTTCGGCAATATGACGGCGGGCGAAATCCTGCTTTTAGTGGCCGCCTTCCTCATCCCCTGGCTCTTCGCCATACCCTTCTACGGGCTGGAACTGCTTATCGGCTTTATCCAGGCCATTATCTTCGGCGGCCTGACCCTTATTTTCCTGACGCTGGCGGTGGAATCACATGGGGAAGAAGAAGCAAGCTAATTATCAATTAAGCAATAAACGATAAATAAAGGAGGTTCAAAAAGCATGGATCCTGAAGTCATGAAGATGCTGGCGATAGGGCTGGCGGTGGGGCTGGGGATGCTGGGGCCAGCCATTGCCCTGGGGCTTATCGGCTTTTCCGCCCTGCAGGGGATTGCCCGTAACCCCGAGGCGAGGGGACCTATTTTCACCAATATGATTCTGGTGGCTGGCCTGGCCGAGGCAATCGGCATTTACGTGCTGATTGTGGCTATCATACTGGCTATGATTGTTTAGCCGAATTTTAGGAGGTTCTGTTATGGAAGATGGTGGAATGCCTCTGGCTATAGGTGTTATCATCGGCGCCGCCATACTGGGGGCCTTAATTCTAGGGGGGTTGGTGGTGGCTGCCGTTGTCGCCTTATAGACACAAAGGGGGTTTTTAAGCACCTTTAGATCTCAGGCTCAAGAATGCAACGAGGACTGGGGATAGATCGGCCACCGGAGCGCTCGTGAAAAGTTGTGGGCTGACAGAATGTCTTGAAAAGGTGGCGGAAAAGATTAAGTGGCGGGAGAAGCGTGCAGATCCAAAATCAAACAGAGGAGTCGGGATTTCCTGTGGGGCCCATTTTACTGGGATTCGACTGCCGGCGAT
>DAOUMR010000126.1:0-6642 GCA_034409905.1 Dehalococcoidales bacterium
TGTAGGCACAGCAGAACATGTCACTGAACTGGGTCAGCATAGTGAGGAGATACTTACTGAGTTGCTAGGCTACACTAAAGATGAGATAGCTGAGCTTAGAGAAGAGGGGATAGTTTGACGGATACCCGTTTAGGCAATTCCAAAGGCCCCATCAATTTTGCTCGTGTTAACATATAGGGAAGATCATCCGTACATAGTTCCCGGTAGCCACAAACATATTGCCGGGAAAGCCACCAATATCGCTACGCGCACCAAGTCCGCAAGAACAAAGGGCATTGCGCCTTTCCAAATCTCCCCCGTTGTCGCGTCCTTCCCAAATAGTCCCTGCATCATAAAGAGGTTCATCCCGATAGGGGGAGTAACCACAGCGATTTCAGCCATCACGCATACCAGCACACCGAACCAGATACCGCTATACCCTAAGACCGTAGTGAAGATAGGGTAGAGGAAAGGCACGAGAAGTACTATCGTTGATGTTACCGGCATGACAAAACCGAGGAGAAACAGGACAAGGATTGTCATAACCACAATGACCAGTGGATGAGCATTCCAACTAATAATCAGATCGAGCAGCCACATATTGAGACCACTTAAAGCCATGAGCCTGGCGAAAACTATTGAACCGATAATAATGGTAAACACCATGCAGGTTGTGCGCATGGTGTCAATCAGACTGGACTTGATAGCTACCCACTTAAAACCCTTTTTGCTAAACAAGATTATGAGCGCTCCAAGTGCTCCAATACCTGATGCCTCGGTAGGCGTGAAGATTCCACGGTATATACCGCCGATGACCAGCACCATCAGGACCAGCATACCCCAGACACCCTTCAGGCTCACGAGCTTCTCTTTCCACGTCGAGGGAGCACCGGCGGGACCTTTCCAGACGCCGAGGTAGATGAGGAGAAATATGGTAAGCGAATATAGAACGGCCTCCAGTATCCCCGGGAAAACACCAGCCATAAATAGCCTGCCGATAGACTCATCAGTGATACTGCCGTAAACTATAAAGGAGATGCTGGGTGGTATCATGCTACCCATGGTAGCACTACAGCAAATAATGCCCAGCGCTAGGGTTTTGCTATAGCCGGCCTCTTTCATCGGCCCATAGGATATCGGGCCGAAAACTAGCATACCAGCAGCACTGGAGCCTGTACAGGCAGCAAAGCCAGCACAACCCCAGGTCGTGGCTATTGCCAACCCTCCCGGCAGCTTGCCTAACCACTTGGAGGCTGCACCGTAGAGTTCGCCGCCGATACCGGAAGCGTTAGAAAATAGCCCCATAAGTATAAACAGTGGCACCGCCATCAGTGTATAGCTGGTAACTTGTGACCAGATTGACGTGCTAAGGACGCTCATGGCTGGCTCGAAGCCCGCCAGGTAGATGAGCCCCGCGAAGCCGGTAAACGCGAACGCGAAAGCTATCGGGACTTTCAGGAAGATGAGTACAAATAAAGCTATGAAAGCTATTATGCCCACTGCAAAGGGTTCCATAGCTAAGTCCTTCCCCTTATTACTTTTCGGCAGGCAGTAATGATATCAACCGCAAACTGAAGTGATATAGACACCGAACCGATAAATATCATCAGCTTGAATATCCACACGGGCATGTGGAGCATATCTGTGGTCTCGTGCCACCCGATGCTGTCCATCGTGAAATTGATAGCCTGCCAGGATACAAAAATGAACAGGACAAGCCCTAGCAAGGGTATTATGAAGTCAAGAATAGTCTGGACACCGAGGGGCAGGCGTTTGTAAAGTAGATCAATGTCAATGTGGCCTTTTATTGCCTGATTGTAGCCCCACCCGAAGATAACCATGAGTGCCAGTGCCAGTTCGGTCATCTCAAAGGCACCGACCAGTGGTCTATCAAACAGGTATCGGCCTGTCACATCAATGCCGGTGATAAGCATGAGCGCAAAAATAACGCCTGCCCCTACGCTACCTAAAAAGTAGCTGGACTTTTCAATCCACTTTTGCAACAAACCGCTTATATCCTGTAATTTCTAATGTCCCAAATCAATCAAGAGTTGGTGGCTCTTCTCCAAGGTCTTCCAGAATTTCGATAAATCTACTGACCAGTTCTTCTCCAGGTAAGCCAGCAGCCTCCAGGTCAGAGATGTACTTTTCCCATATCGGCAGTGCCGCCGCCGTCAGCTTAGCCACCTCTGCCTCGGACCATGTATATATCTCAATTCCAGCCGCTTCCATCGCAGCAAGTGCATCGTTATCAGTATCAGTGCCTGACTGCAGATAGACACGTGAATAATCCTGGACAACCTCTAGTATGGTTTCCTGAACATCGCTCGGTAAGCTGGCAAATTTCGCCTTATTGAAAATAGTAGCCGCATTTACCGTACAGAAGAGATTTACATCCAGTAGAGCCTTGGTGGGGAGCTCGTTAAACTTGTACTTAACCACCGCCCCCGGGGGATGAACCCAGACGTCAACCAGGCCCGTTTGCCAAGCGGTGTAGGCATCAGCTGGTAGCACTGTTACCGGCACCATGCCAACCCCGGTCAAATAGTCAGTCATCACACCTCCCGGCGTTCTGGCCTTAAGTCCAGCCAGCCCTTCGTACGTGGTCGGCTGTACCTCTCTGAAAAGAAACTGATACGGCGTAGTGCAATTCCAGGAAAGCCACTCCACCTCATCCCACTGACTGTCAAAGTATCCTTCCTCCTGGAGAATTTCCATTGCCCTGATCAGATTAGCGGGGTCCTGCGCGGCAAGGGGTAGGTTGCCTACATCAGATAAGACGAACTTGCCGGGAACCCAAGAACCGGCGAAATCAGTCATATCGGCAACGCCATCTTTGACAAGGGTGTACTGGTCCTTTGACGCACCCAGGGCTTCGGACCAGTATACGGTGAATTTCACCGCTCCATTGGTCCGCTCTTCAATCTCCTGCAACATCGGTGTAATCCAGGCTACGGACTGCGGGTCAGTAGGCGGTCTGAAAGTAGCGAATGTCAGTTCTACGACCTCTTCCGGGGACACCTCTTTTTCACAAGCACTACTCAAAACCAGCGGAATTGTCAATACTAAAACGAGGCAAATAGTAATGAATAGGTTTAAAAATCTTTTGTTTCCCAATTGAAACCTCCTTCAAGATTTCAGTTAGATGGTTCTAATTATTTATCCATTTGCCACCCCCAAGTGCATATTTTCCCGTATTACATTTAAGCAAGCTCACCCCCTTTCGCCATTCAAGGCAGTAGTTTTTCTATTCTTCCTCTTTAGAAGATACTAGTTACCCACACAGAATGATATGTAACATGTGACATATCGCAAGGCTATCACATCATTTTTGGAATGTCAATACCTTTTTCAAAAATTTTGGAGGCTATCGCCTTGGAGCCTTTTAAAATGTTTCTAGTTCGTGTAGAATACTAACTGTCACTGACGAAATTGCTTAACGTAGACTGAGGAAGCCAAACCAGTACTCTTAGGAGAATTTCTAATGAAAGTTCTTGTAACCGAAGAACATGAAATTGCAGTACTAATTAGAAGGATTGATCTGCTACTAAGCAAAACCCGACGAAACGAATTGGAGCATCTTGGTATTACGCCGGCACAAGCCGGCGTTCTCCACTTTACTCAGATGTTTGAGAAACCCTGCACAATCATACAACTACGGCGGTCAATGGGTCGGAGTAACAGTTCAATGGTGGGCATCATCAACCGTATGGAACGCAAGGGCTTGATAGAGAGGCAGGTAGATAGCCAGAGTAAGAAATACACGAGAGTTTTACTGACGGGAGAGGGAAAAGCTCTCTATGAGGAAGCCGTGAGCCTAAACGGTTTCCTAAATATCATTTCAAGTCTACCCAAGGAAGACAGGCAAAGGCTCAAACTTTACCTTAATGCCCTAACCAAGGCAGCACGCAAGGTGCTGGAGGAACAACAGAATTCAAAGAGAAAAATTCGGAAGGAAGAATATTCAGTCTCTTCCAAAGTGGCACCCCGGTGACAGTTCAAAGGCTTATAAAATGGGGTAAGGATCACATCGTATGTCAATGATGAAACAATCAGATGGTTTGTGTGATAAGTAGGGATTTAAACTCAGCGTAGTACGGCAGATTTACAATATACAAAGGCTTTAGCTAGGCTTTTGAAGTCAGCGGCATCTTTAAGGTATCTATAACTTCATCGAGATTTGAATTGTCTTCAATGGTTATGGTTGCGCATTCCCCCCCGTAGAATTTTTGTACACCTTCAGATTCGGATTCGACTTTATGATGCTTGATCGAATTTCGGATGATATTTTCAGGGAGCATCACTGTTAAATTTATCTTTTTCCTCCGGATGTAAATATAAGCGAAGTTCTTCTTGTCGATTATTGAGATGTAGTATTTCTGGGGATTGAATCGTAAGGTTGGCTTAAATTCCGAGAGGCGGGATTTAATGGTTTGATAGAGTTCTTTTACTTGAGGCTCAACCCCTTCCAAATGATATTCTTCAGTGCGGGGTATTTTGCCTTCCGTTTGCTTGGTTAGGACAAAACCATTAACGAGAGACTTGAGGGACGCGCCAAGAGGGGTTACCGTTCTTGTTGCTGTAACCATTTTTCATTTTGCGGACCCGCCCTATTTCTACCGTATTAGGTGGTCTATTCTGAACTCAGCCACCTTTAGCTTTTCCGGCGTATCAGGTGGTCGTGAGTTTTAAATTCACGCCTGTGGTCGGGGTGGCCGGATTTGAACCGGCGACCACCTGAACCCCATTCAGGTGCGCTACCAGACTGCGCTACACCCCGTTCTTCTGCAACATATTAGCACAATTTAGCGCCTGCGACAATCAATCCCGATTGAAAAGATTAGGCTTTTAGGTTATAACTATAGGTAATTATGCATTCGGAGGTTCGTCCTTGGCCAAAAAGAAACAGGAAAAACCGCGACGTGAGCTAACCAGGCGCCAGCGTTCCCGCCGGCAACAGCAAAAAAGGCGGCAGCGTATCATCTTCGGCATAGCCATTCTGGTTGTCGTGGCTGTCTTAGGCGTTGTCGGCGTCGGGGTTTACAAAGGCTGGTACGTTAAGGATTATAAACCGCTTCACGAGACCGTCCTTGAGGTCAACGGCACCAAGTTCAACATGGAATACTACGTTACGATGCTCGATTATTTTACCCAGGACATGGACCCTTCATATGTTCCCTATATGACCGACTATGTTACCGAGGCTATCGAGCGTGACGAACTGGTTAAACAGGAGGCTACGGCGTTGGGCATAACCGTCAGCAATGAAGAGGTCGAAGAGCTGCTGGAAAGTATGGAACTACCGAAGGAGAAAGAGTTCCGTGATCTGGCCACCACCCAGCTCCTGCTGCAGAAGGTGCGCGACGAATATCTTGAGGAGCAGGTGCCGAAATTCGCCGACCAGAGGCATGTAATGGCTATGTTCCTGGAGAGTGAGGCGCAGGCTAACGAGGTCATCGCCAGAATAGAAGCGGGCGAGAGCTTTACCGAGCTCGCCGCTGAGCTTTCCCTGGACGATACCACTAAAGAGGCGGAAGGCGACCTGGGCTGGCTTCCAACGGGCATCTTACCCCTGACAGTGGGTAGCACCGTGCTTGAGGAGAGCGCCTTTAGCGCCGAGGTCGGGACTTTAAGCCAGCCGATATACGAAGAGAACAAGACCAAGTCGGTGGGCTACTGGCTGATTGAGGTCATAAGCATCGATGACAGCGTCGACCCGGTCCAGGCTCAGGTAAGGAGAATGCTGCTCGGCAGTGAGCAGGAAGCCCTCGATATCAGGGAAAGGCTGGAGGCGGGCGAAGACTTCGCCGAGCTGGCCCTTGGATACTCTCTGGATAGTGCCTCCAGCGCCGACGGGGGAGAGATTACGGTATCCCCCGATAGCTCGACCAAGGCCTTTGACGATTACGTCTTTAGCGAAGGTGTAGAGCTGGGGGTACTGAGCCAGCCGATACGGGATACCGAGGTCAGTAGCACGGGCGGCTACTGGCTCATCGAGGTTACGGAAAGCGAGGCTAACCGTGAGCTTGATGAGGAAAACCGGCTTATTCTCAAGAACGAAGCTCTAAATGACTGGCTCGAGGGCTTAAAGGACGACCCCGACAATGTCATCATCAGCTATCTGAATGAGGAAAATATACAGTGGGCGGTCCTGTACGTAATGGGAGGCTAAGAAAGTGAAAAAACAGAGCATCGGTGTCGGCTTAATGGGGCTGGGGGTGGTGGGTGGCGGCGTGGCTAGGGTGCTGACTGATAAGGCGGAGGTCCTCTCCCGCCAGGTCGGCTGCCCGCTTGTCCTTAAAAAGATAAAGGTGCTGGAAGCGGACCTTTCCCGCCCCCTGGCCAAAGAACTGGGCTCGAAGCTCTTTACCACCGATGACAATGAGTTTTTTGCTCAAGATATCGACATCGTGGTCGAGGCTATCGGCGGCGAAAAGCCGGCGCTGGACTATCAAAAGCGGGCGCTTAAGGCGGGCAAGCACGTGGTCAGTTCCAATAAAGAGGTTATCGCCAAGCACGGCGTGGAGCTTTTCGAACTGGCTCAGGAAAAGGGCGTCGGCCTGCACTACGAAGCCAGCGTCGGCGGCGGCATCCCTCTTATTGCCCCCTTCCAGCAGGACCTGGTGGCTAACCGGGTAAGCGGTATCTACGCCATCATCAACG
>DAOUMR010000127.1:0-13035 GCA_034409905.1 Dehalococcoidales bacterium
CTTCGAGCACAAAGTGAAAGGGTAAAGACTAAGGCGGCAATCTTATCTGAGAGGCGATGGCGCTGGAACTTGAGCGATTATACTATTCCAGCGCCGGGGGCTCTGGAAGAAAGCTATTTAAAAAATGCCCCAAGAAAGGAATAGCCCAAATGGCCAAAGAGATTATCCTCTACAACCTGGCGGAAAACGTAAGCGAAGACGAATACAAGAAATTCGTGACCAAGGAGAAGGGTCCCCTGCTGGAGAGCCTGTCATCGGTCAAGAAATTCGAGCTGGTCAAGATAGCGGGGGCGGCGTCGGGGGAGATCCCCTTTAAATACGTCGGTATCCTGCACCTGAAAAACGCGGAGGAGTTCCAGCAGAAGGATGCCCCCTCAAAGAAATTCCAGGACTTCTTAAAGAAGTGGCAGCCGATGACTTCGGGCTTCCACATCCTCTTCGGTGAAGAAATCTATTAACCCGAAAAGAAGCAAGCGGCTAGTCCCCTAAGCGATGGCTGGCCTGTCTCGGGCTGCTTCCCAGGCAAGACGTCGCGGCTTTAAATACCCCTCTTTTTGCCTGATTTTTGCCCCGCAGCTTGAAGATTTTTCTCTCAACACCAACCGGCTCACCTGTAAATTTGACAAACCACTAATATATTGCTACAGTCTTATAGCGTATAAAAAACGCAATACTTAATTTAGATAGGGAATACAACTGTTTAGTCCTAGAGCCGCGATCCTGACCCTTTATGGCGATTACCTCCTCAGCCGTGGAGGTGAGATTTGGATTGCCAGCCTTATCGAGGTACTCGGCAACTTCGGCCTGTCCCAGCAGGCGGTACGCTCGGCGGTATCCCGTATGTGCCGTGGCGGGCTGCTTCAGGCAAAGCATGTTAAGGGGAAGAGCTATTACTCGCTCACCAAAAGCGGCTACGATTTACTTACCGAGGGAGCGCAGCGCATTTTCCAGCGCCGGCAGTCCCGTTGGGACGGCAACTGGAATATTGTCACCTACTCCATACCGGAAACCATGCGGCAGGCCAGGGACAGGTTGCGCCTTGAGCTGGGCTGGATGGGCTACGGGGCTCTAAGCGAGGCCACCTGGATTTCACCCTACGACCTGACCACAGAGGTTAAGAAACTTTTAAAGCGACTCAATATCGAGAAATACGTCAAAATCTTCAACGCCCAACACGAGGGCAAAACCGACCCAAAGCATATCGTCTCCCGCTGCTGGAACCTGGACAGGATACACCAGAGGTATGCCGATTTCCTGGCTGCCTATCGCCCCAAGCTGGAAGAGCACCGGAAACGACTGAAGGCTGGCGAAACCATTGAGCCCAGCGAGTATTTCGTCGCCCGTTTCAACCTTATCCATGAATACCGCAAGCTGCCCTTCTATGACCCGGACCTGCCGCTAGAGCTGCTGCCTGAAAACTGGTTAAGGCCCGAGGCAGCGGCTCTATTTGATGAATACCACGCTTCGCTCACCGAGAAAGCCAACGAATACTTCGACTCGGTGTCCCCAAGAAGGCCCGGCGGGCAAGGAGAGCCTGAAAACGCCGGCCCAAAGGCGCTGACGAAGAACCTCACCGAGGCGGGAATTCATCTTCCCGCTTCTCCCCGGGAGCGGTATCACAACGGAGCGCTGACAGGAATAGATAGAGAGTCGGATGATTCATAACTCGAACTAGCCAGAAATAGGACAAGAGAATGGTGAGAAGGCTAACCGAACACGCCAAACGACTGAAGAGAATGTTCTCGGTTGCCGACGGAAGATTGCAGGGAGAAGGCAACTGGTCGAAACTGGCTCTCTTCTGGTTCATCCTGTTTCTATCCTACAAGTGCACCCGAAGGTGCCCCTATTGTTATACCTTCAACCAGGTCGATAATGCTGATCAAATGGAGATGGACGATAAGACCTTCGCCCGGTTATTAGAGTGGATTCCAGAGGTCTGGAAGGTCAATAACGTTAAGGTGAACGCCATTATTTTCCTGGGTGGGGAACCACTGCTCAGAACGGATAGAATCAAGCAGGTCATGGACTCTGTCTATAGAAATACCGACGGCATGCAGGGAAATATTTACACCAACGGTGATTTAGTAGATTCGGTAAACTGGGATGACCTTGAAGACATCCAGTGGATAATAACCAACATTACCAATATCACTATTGAAGAACTGGCCAGAAGGATGAAGATAATCGGGGAAAGGTCAAATGTTATTGGGCAGACAATAACGGCCACTCTGGATGACTATAACCTGGAGAGAGTCCTCGATATAACCAGATTCGGCATAGAAAACGGATACCGCCTGAGATTCTACCGGAATTTATTCTGGGGCATGGACGCCGAATACAAGAAAAGACTGTTGAAGAAATACCACGAAGTATGCGATTTACTGGAAGACTACGTCGTTAAGGGATACGATGTTCATACCACTTTCCTGTTCGATACCTTGATTCCTTTGTGGGACAGCGAAGCTTCTCCCTATCTTTGCGGGAAGAGAATCGCCACGGTATATCCCGACGGCACGATTGGGCCCTGCCTGCGAAACCATTCCTTTAAAACCGGCACCATATTCGACGCCGACCCTTTAAGCAAAATTCAATGTGACCAGTTTCACTATGATGTGGAAAGGCCGGATCTCCCGGAAGAATGTCGGCAGTGCGAATCTAAAGCTGCCTGTCAGGGAGACTGCCCCTTCGATAAATTGTTGTTGACCGGTACTACGTCAGGAAAATCGGTGGTGTGTGAAATCCATAAAGAGATTATTCCCAGGTTAAGGTATCTGGATAGACTGAAAAAATCCGTTAACTAAGACCACTTAAAGATAGAGGGAGGGGGGCAAAAATGAGGTACGCAGAGACAGGGGTTAATCTAGAAATCGACCTGGCCAAGGGCAGCATCGAGAGGGTTGCCACCGACCCCAAACTGACCGAACTCCACCTTGGGGGGCTGGGTACCAGCGTAAAGATGCACTGGGACAGGGTTCCCCCAGAAACCAAGCCCTTCGACCCGGAGAACCTGCTTATATTCAGCGCCGGTCTCTTGTGCGGCACACCGGCTTTCAGCGCCAACCGCACCATCGTCACCACTATTTCCCCCCAGTCGGAATTACTGGCCTATCCCATGATGGGGGGATTCTGGGCGGCGGAGCTGAAGTATGCCGGCTACGACAAGGTGGTCTTCAGCGGCAAGTCGCCGGAGCTGGTCTATATCTGGATAAACAACGACAAAGTAGAAATACGCGACGCCTCTCACCTCAAGGGTAAAGGTGCCGTTGAAACCGCCGAGCTTATCCGCCAGGAGCTTGATGAGCCCAACGCCCAGTTGTCCACCATCGGCATCGCTGGTGAGAATCGGGTCTTCACCGCTTCCATCGAGCAGGGCCGTTCCAGCGCCAGTCGCCTCGGCGGCGGCGCCGTTATGGGCGACAAGAATATAAAGGCGATAGCCGTTCGGGGCACCAAGGACGTTTATCTCGCCCGGGGAGAGGATTTCATCAAGCAGATGGAAAAGGTAGGGGAATACATAAAGTTCCGCAACGAAAACCCCATCCCGGGGGTAATGACTATTCTGGCCGGTATCGGCTCGCCCCAGGAAATGAAACACACCGATGAGAAGTGGCACACCGAAAGTTTCGCCTGGGGAAACGCCCGCGTTCGTCGAAGAGATTTCTGGACCCCCGAAATCGAGGCGGACTGGACGAAGACCCAGCTAGAAGCCATACAAAGGCTGATTAGCTGCTTTAACTGCCCGCAGCAATGCGGGGCTTTAATTGCCTACAAGGATGTTGCCCCGTACATGGCCAAATGCTTCGGGAAACTTACCTACGCCATGGCGGCTTACGTGGAAAACCTGGACTTTGCCTGGAAAATCCTGCAGCGCGCTACGGAGTACGGCGTTGACTCGTTCTCAACCCCGCAGATTTTAGCCTTCGGCGTTGAGCTCTATGAAGCCGGCATCCTCACCGACAAGGATATGCCAGGGTTCCCTGCCGATAACGAAGGCAGGTTCTACTACCTGCTCGACAAGGTCGCCCACCGGGAAGGCATCGGCGATATTCTGGCCGACGGCACCTACTGGGCGGCCAAAAAGATTGGCAAGGGCGCCGAGGAGTTCGCTCATAATGTCATCAAGAAACACGAGCAGCTCCCGCTCAAGCTGGGCATGCTGGACCCCATTTACTACCTTATGTACGCCACCAACGAGAAGATAAGCATCACCCAGATCGAAGGCAACTGGCCCCAGTCGGCCTTCGCCACGCTGGAGGAGAGAGAAGCCTTCGTCAAGGACTGGCCCCAGCTTCCCGATGAACATTTCAAGCAATACCTGCTGGACTGGGAGCCACGCGGAGAAAAGGCCAACCCCAATTTCCCCACCGCCGAAATGTGCTGTGAAATCGTGGACTGGATGGAGACACTGCACAACATTGATGACGCCCTCGGCTTCTGCGCTGGTATGTCGTCATTCTGCTTAAAGCCCCCCTACCACATACACAACATACCCGGTCTGGTCTCAGCCGCCACCGGGATGGACATAGATGAAGAGGGACTGAAGAAAATAGTGCACCGCAGCCGCAACCTGCACCGGGCTTTCAATATAGAAAGGGGCATGCGGCGGGCTGATGAGAAGCCGCCCGAAGACCACTGGAAGAGAAGATACCCCGAGCTCGAAGAAAAGCTCTTAGATAGCTATTACGAATTCAAGGGATGGAATAACGAAGGCATTCCTACCCGAAAGACCCTGGAGTCACTGGACCTGGGTTATGTGGCGGACGACTTAGAAAAAAGAGGGATACTGAAAAATGGCCAAGGTAAAGAAAAAGATAAAGACAATTAAGGTCGATGCCGACAAATGCAACGGCTGCCGGTATTGTGAGGTAATCTGCTCCGCCTATCACGCTGAGCCAAAATACAGCGGCAACAATCCGGCAAGGTCTCGCATCCAGATTATCCACCACCCCCTGCAAAACATATGGCTGCCGGTATTCGCCGGCGAATACACCCCCGCCGAATGCATGGGCCGAGACAAATATACCATTAACGGAACGGAATACGACGAGTGCAGCTTCTGCCGGGCTTCCTGCCCCTCCCGCGACCTTTTCAAAGAACCCGACTCCGGCCTCCCGCTCAAGTGCGATATGTGTGAAGGCGAAGACGAGCCTTTGTGCGTTAAGTGGTGCCTCAACGACGTTCTGACTTACGAAGAAAGGGAGGAAGAAGTCGAAGAAGAGGTGGAGATGGAGGAAGTGGAGGCGGGACTAGGGGCACTGATAGACAAATACGGAGTGGACAAGGTAACGGATACCGTTAACCGAATGTCACAGAAGAGCTAAAACAGTGGAGATTGTATCACCCTATAAAGAAGCCATAGACGCCATAAAAGAGGCCGGCGGAGAAGCCTACAAGTACTGTTATCAATGCGGGCTGTGCGACACCGTTTGTCCCTGGAACCGGGTCAGAAACTTCAGTATGCGCAGCATAGTCCGCCAGGCCGCCTTCGGCTTGCCCGAAATAGAGGGCGAGGATATGTGGCGCTGTACTACCTGCGGCCGCTGCCTCCAGGCGTGTCCGCGGGGAGTGGGAACGATAGACGTCAGCATATCCTTCCGCCGCATTGCCTCGGAGGCGGGGATTTCCCCGCCCCCCATCCACACCACCAGCGTCAACCTCGGCGCCGAGGGCAACCCTATGGGCGAACAACGCACCCAGAGGGGCGATTGGGCAAATGAACTCTCGGTAAAACCCTTCGCCGAGGGGATGGAAATCCTCTATTTCCCCGGCTGCTACCCCAGCTACGACCCCAGAATAAAAAAGGTGGCGGTGGCCACGGCCAATATCCTTAACCAGGCCGGGGTTAACTTCGGCATACTGGGGGCCAAGGAAAACTGCTGCGGAGAAAGCATCCGCAAGGCGGGCGATGAGGCACTATTCAAACGCCTGGCACGGGAAAACATCAAGACCTTTATCGATAACGGCGTCAAGAGAATCCTGGTCTCCTCCCCCCACTGCTACCACACCTTCAAAAACGAGTACCCCGAGTTTATGGCTAAATTCGAGGTAATTCATATGGCTCAATATCTATTCGAGCTTATCAAAGAGGGAAGGCTCAAGCTCACCAAGAAATACAAAAAGAAAGTCGCCTATCACGACCCCTGCTATCTGGGTCGGCACAATAATGTATATGATGAACCGCGTGAGGTCTTAAAGAAGGTACCCGGTCTGAAACTGGTCGAGATGGCCGATACGCGCCAGGACAGCCTCTGCTGCGGCGGTGGTGGCGGCGGCATCTGGATGGAGACGGCCAAGGGGGAAAGGTTCTCCGACCTCAGGATAGCCCAGGCCCAGGAGGTCGGGGCTAAGGTACTGGCTACCGCCTGCCCCTACTGCATCACCATGTTCGAGGATAGCCGCCTGGCCTTAAAGGACAGCGAAGCCATCGAGATTAAAGACATCACCGAGATTGTCCAGGAAGTGCTTTAGCACCTGATAAGGACGGGAAAAGTGGGCGAAGAAACAGTGGAAAAGCAGGTTGAAGGACAAAAATCGGCGATGCCCCGCCGGTGGGCATCTGAGGCTGGACGAATAACGGTGGAAAAAGAGGCCGTAAAAAACAGGCAAAACGGCAACTTCGGCGATATCATGATTGTCGGCGGCGGCATCAGCGGTATCCAGGCCTCCCTCGACCTGGCCACGGCCGGTTTTAAGGTTTACCTAGTGGAAAAATCGCCGACCATCGGCGGCCACATGGCCCAGCTCGATAAGACCTTCCCCACCAACGACTGCTCCATGTGCATCGAATCGCCCAAGTTCGTGGAATCTAAGCGGCACCCCAACATCGAGATAATGACCTATACCGAGGTCGGCAGTGTCGAAGGGGAAGCCGGAGACTTCAAGGTGACCCTGATTAAAAAGCCCCGCTACATCGACGAAGACAAATGCACGGGCTGCACCACCTGCGTCGAATACTGTCCGGTCAAATACCCCGACCTGTTCAACCAGGAAATATCGAAGAACAAAGCCATCCATATCTATTTCGCCCAGGCCATCCCCCTGGTCACCTATATTGATGATAGCTGTCTCTACCTCAAAGAGAAGAAGTGCAACATCTGCGTATCAATCTGTAAGAACGACGCCATAGACTTCAGCCAAAAGCCGGAGAAGGTAGAGGTAAAGGTAGGCGCCATAATCCTGTCTCCGGGTTATGAGGTCTTCGACCCCAGGGTGAGGGAGGAATACGGCTACGGGAAGTTTCAGAACGTGGTCACCAGCATGGACTACGAAAGGCTTTTGTGCGCCACCGGCCCCTACGAGGGCGAGATACGGCGCACTTCCGACCTGAAGCACCCCCATAACATCGCCTGGATTCAGTGCGTCGGCTCCCGGCAGGTCATTCCCGGCGGTAACAGCTATTGCTCCGCCGTATGCTGCACCTATACCCAGAAACAGGTGATTCTGACCAAGGACCACGATGCCGACGCCAAGTGCACCATATTCCACAACGATATCCGTTCCTTCGGCAAGGACTTCGAGCGCTTCTACCAGAGAGCTCAGAACATGTCCGGCATCAGATTCATCAGGAGCTACGTATCGATAGGCCGGGAGATACCGGGCAGCAAGAACGTTACCATCAGGTATTCCACGCCCGACGAGGGGGTAAAAGAAGAAGAATTTGATATGGTGGTATTGTCCGTCGGCCTTAACCCGCCCGTCGGCTTTAAAGAAATGGCCGAAAAGTTCGGCATCGAGCTTAATGAGCACGGATTCTGCAAGACCGAACGGACCAACCCTATGGAGACCTCCCGCCCGGGAATCTTTATCAGCGGCGCCTTCGGCGGCCCCATGGACATCCCCGAATCGGTGGTCACCGCCAGCGGCTCCGGTTCCCAGTGCGGTGAACTGCTCAAGTATCGGCGCTGGAATCTATCCAGGAAAAGGGTTTACCCGCCGGAAAGGGACGTTTCCCAAGAGGAACCCAGGGTCGGCGTCTTCGTCTGTCACTGCGGCGCCAATATCGGCAGGGTGGTTAATGTTCCCTCTTCAGTTGAATATGCTTTGACCCTGCCCCATGTCGCCCACGCCCAGGAACAACTCTTCTCCTGCTCTACCGATGCCGCCGAGCAGATAGTTGACGCCATAAACGAGAAAAAGCTCAACCGGGTTGTTGTCGCCGCCTGTACCCCCCGGACGCACGAGCCCCTGTTCCGGGACACGCTCCGGGAAGCGGGCATTAATCAATATTACTTTGATTTTGCCAACATCAGGGAACACTGCTCCTGGGTCCACTCCAAGGAGAAGGAAGAAGCCACCCAGAAGGCGAAGGACCTAATCCGGATGTCGGTAGCCAGGGCTTCCCTTCTGGAGCCGTTACAGGAATTCGACCTGCCCGTTGATAAAAGGGCTTTGGTGGTCGGCGGCGGCATCGCTGGTATGACCAGCGCCCTGAGCATCGCCAACCAGGGACACGAGGTCCACCTGGTGGAAAAGGAGGCGGAGCTGGGGGGAATAGCCCGACAGCTGCATTATACACTGGAAGGGCTGGACGTTCAGGCGTACTTGCGCGACATCATACGCCAGGTTTACCAGCACCCCCTGGTACACGTCTATACCGGTGCCACCATCCAGGACGCTACCGGTTACGTGGGCAATTTCACAACCAAGGTAGAGTCTAAAGGCAGACTTTACGAGATAAAGCACGGCGCTACTGTCATCGCTATCGGCGCCGATGTCTATCAACCCACCGAGTACCTCTATGGAGAAGACAAGCGGGTAATGACCCACCTGGAGCTGGAGGAAAAAATCACCAAAAAAGAAAAAGGGCTGCTCAACGCCCAGAGCCTGGTGATGATACAGTGCGTGGGCTGCCGCAACGAAGACAGAAATTATTGCAGCCGTATATGCTGTCAGGAATCTATCAAAAACGCCCTTAAGCTGAAAGAGCTAAACCCCGAGATGGATATCTATGTCCTCTTTCGGGATGTAAGGACCTACGGCTTCAACGAGGACTATTACCGCCAAGCCGCCGACAAAGAGGTCAAGTTCATCCGCTATGAGCCGGAGGACAAGCCCCAGGTGGAAGCGGCTAAGGCGGAGGGCAAGGAAGTCCTCAGGGTTACCGTGACCGACCCCATCCTGAGGAAGAAGATTGCCATAGACGCCGATTACCTGGCCCTGGCTGCCGCCGTTGTCCCCTCCGCCGGCAGTCAGGAAATATCACGATTATTTAAGGTAAGCTTAAGCCCGGACGGCTTCCTGCAGGAAGCCCACGTCAAGCTAAGGCCGGTTGACTTCTCTGCCGAAGGTATTTACCTCTGCGGCATCGCCCACTACCCCAAGCTCATGTCGGAAACCATCAGCCAGGCTTACGGGGCGGCGGGAAGGGCTTTGACCCTGCTGGCCAATGATACCGTCGTCGCCTCCGGTTCCGTTTGCGTGGTGAATGAGCAGAAGTGCCTGGGGTGCGGGGCCTGTGTCTCCGCCTGCAGCTATGGTGCCATAGAGCTAGAGGAGACGAAACAGGGCAAAAAGGCCAAGGTCAACGCCGTCCTCTGCAAAGGCGACGGCCTCTGTAATGCCAAGTGCCCGACCGGGGCTATCTCGCTTAAGCACTATACCAACGAAGAGATATTTAGCCAGATAGATGCCGAGGTCCCTGTAGAAATCCAGAAAGAAAAAGCCGGAATTGCTGAATAAAAATGAGTGCCGGAACTGAGTTTAAGCCGAGGATTCTAGGTTTCCTGTGTAACTGGTGCTGCTACGGAGGCGCCGACCTGGCCGGCGTCTCCCGCTACCAGTTCCCCCCTTACATCAGGGTAATCAGGGTGATGTGCTCGGGCCGGGTTGACCTGTCCTTTGTGCTCCGTGCTTTCTCCAACGGCACGGACGGGGTTTTTATCGGCGGCTGCCACCTCAACGACTGCCACTATAATACCCACGGAAACTTCGACGCCTTGAGCATGACCCGGCTAGCCAAAAAACTGCTGGAGCACGTAGGCATAAACCCCGACAGGTTAAGGATTGAATGGGTATCGGCCGGGGAAGGCATCCGCTACGCCGATATCATGACCGACTTTGCCGCGCAGATTAAGAAGCTGGGACCTCTGGGTAGCAGCGAAGGGAGCGACCGGAACGGGTTGAAGACCAAGCTTAAAGAAGTCAACAAGCTGGTCCCCTACATCAAGCTGGTGAAGAAGGAGAAGCTGGCGTCGCACCTGCCTGATGAAGCCGACTACCAGAACCTTTTCACCAAGGACGAGGTGGAAACGTTACTCAGCGAAGCCCCCGCCTACTATATCGACCCGGAGAAGTGCCAGGCCTGCGGGATTTGCGCCCGAAAATGCCCCGCCGAGGCGATTATCGGCGGCAAAAACCTGATTCACGTCATCGACCAGGAAAAGTGCCTAAAATGCGGTACCTGCTTTGAAGCCTGCCCGCCACGCTTTGAAGCGATTAAGAAGCTCTCGGCCGAGGAACCGGTACCGCCTCCCCTCCCCGAGGAGAAAAGAACGATAGCCAGAAAGGGTGGAGAGGAAAAGGCCGAATAGCCCAACCTCCCCCTAATAGACCTCTTCCCCGTACATCATGTGGTAGCCTTCCTGCTTAATCATGGGCATCACTTCCTTAAGAAAGTCCTGGAATTTTCGCGTCGTGGTGCCCTTCTTATAGAACTCGTCCAGGTTGTTCGAGTGCAGGATGCCGACGTAGGTATAGGGAGACTCCCCTCCCACCACCGCCCCCTTTATCCTGACCAGCTCGAACTTGGTCACCGAGGGCAGGCTCTCCAGGAAAGGCCCTTTCACCTTTTTAACGTATTCCAGGTACTGCTCATCGGTCACGTCATCAGCCAGGTTGTAGATGGAAATTTCCTTACCCACTTTTTACCTCCTTCTAAGGTTCTATCTTCAGTTCTCAAGCCCAGTTCTTTAAATCGTAATAGCCGCGGGCGACGCGGTAGCGGCAGATTTGCTGTCCCCCCAGCCAGAGCTGGGTCACCTTGGCATCCCTGAGGCACTTCTCATAGGGGAAGCCCTCGGAAATCGCCATCGAACCCAGCAGCTCAGCCCCCTTATTTACTATCTCTACAGCCATGTCTGAGGCAAAGACCCTGGTAGCCGCCGCCTTGGATATGAACCCCCGCGACCACGGCGGGCCGTAAACATCAAGATGGTCCATCATAGCGCTGAGGTTATAAATGCTGGCCCTCATCATATCCAGGCCAATGGCCATATCAGCGATTATCCCGGCCACAATGCTGTGCTGCCTGACCGGTTTAAATCCGCCTTGGCGAGTTCCGGTATAATCCAGCACAATCTCAAAGGCACGCTCGGCAATGCCCAGGGCCATCGTTGACGAATGCCAGCCGGTTCCCGATTCCAAGAAGTGGTAAAAACTAGCGTCCTTGCCGGGACCGGCCAGCCGGTATTCCTTGGGCACCCGGACATTATCGTAGTGCACCGAACTATTTATCGACGTCTTAAACAGCATCTTATTTTCCGGCTTGCCGAAGGTCAGCCCCGAGGTATCCTTAGGAACATAAATCAGGGCGACGCCATCGTCTCCTGCTTTAGGGTCGGTGGTGCAGACGGTCAAATAGCACTCCGCAATACCGCCATGAGTCGGCCAGGCCTTATTACCGTTTATGACGTATTCATTGCCCTCGAGCCTGGCCGTGGTCTTAATCCCACCGCCGGCCAGCAGCGGGTTCTCAGAATCAGCGCCGCCGGCCTCGTCGGTCATGGAAAGACAGGCATAGGCCAACTTGCCGCTGCAAAAACTGGGAACGAAACGATCCATAACCGTCTTGTTTTTGACTACTATGGCCGGTTTGAGAATGATACCCCAGTTGATACCCGCCGAAAGGCTTATCCCCCCGTCACCTTTGGCCAGCTCCTCACAGATGATGCCCAGGGCGGTATTGGTGCCGTCTCCTCCGCCGTAGTCGGCGGGGTAGCCCAGTGCCTGAATCCCCATATCAACGAGCTTCTGGTGGACCTTTTCCACCAGGCTGTAGTCCGCCTCCAGTTTCTTGGCCTGGGGTATGATCTCCTTCCGGGTAAAGTCCCTCACCATTTCCCGTATCTGGCGGTCTTCATCGGTCAATAGATGTTCCAGATTCATGGGCACTCCTTTCCCAGCCTTTTTTCAGTCCGCTGGGGCTTAGTCGACTAGTTGGAATGTTACTATAAAGGCTTCGGCTTGGCAATAACTCCATCCCCCTCATTGCACCCCAAGCGGTTAACTGCTACAATCAGCCCGACGAACGCTCCACCGCAATAAGGGGGTTGCTATGACTGCCAAACCGCGCGACTATTCCATACTCGACAAACTCAAGCTGGAAAGGAAGCCCGTGGGCGTCAAGTTCCTGTCCGTCAAGCCCGAGGGTATTTCGAGAATCGATAAAAGGCTCTCCTTCTGCGAGATGTTCAAGGAAGCCCAGACCAGCCGTCCTTTCTATGTGCAGAGAGAAGACCTTTTCTGCGTCGAGCCGCTGATACTGGGCATGGAAGACCCCGACCCGATGCTGGTCGGGGGGCTGGTGGGGGAAGCCGACGACCTCTTCGAGGAAGCCCGCGCCAACCGCAAGCTCTATCAGTACCTGCCCAAGATGCTCAAGGGCTCGGTCAACTATGTCGCCTTCTCCTCTGTTGACCAGTTCACCTTCGACCCCGACGTCGTCGTCATCACGGCCAATGCCGGCCAGACCTATCATATACTGCGCGCCCTGAACTGGTCCTCCGGCGAGATGTGGTCGGCACGGGGAACATCGGTGGCGGCCTGCGCCTGGATGTATATCTATCCCGTCTTGAGCGGCGAGATGAACCTGACCATTACCGGCATCAGCCTGGGCATGCGCGCCCTGAAGGTCCTCCCCGAAGGCTTGATGATAATATCCATTCCCTGGACCAAGCTGGACGAAACCCTGAAAAACATGCGCAACATGAGCTGGAAGCTGCTCTCCGATGAAATCACCGGCGAAGAACACAAAAAACGCGTTGATAAACTCTTCAACGACCTGAGGCAGAAAATACGCCAGAGTTAAGAAAAGGAGGT
>DAOUMR010000128.1:0-4261 GCA_034409905.1 Dehalococcoidales bacterium
TATTACGGCGTGGGCCGAAATCCTTTCCACGAGGTTAAGCCAGATGACTGGGACAAGGCGCTGGCGGTGGGGGCTAAGGGTGCCTGGCTCTGCGCCAAGGCCGTATTCCCCTACATGAAGGATCAGAACAAGGGCAAGATTATCAATCTCTCCTCGGATACCGTCTTCGCCCCGACCAAGGGGATGATTAACTATATTACCTCCAAGGCGGCTGTTGTCGGCATCACCCGCGTCCTGGCCGGAGAGCTGGGGCAGTATAACATCTGCGTCAACGCCATCGCCCCCGGCTACACCGATACCCCGGCCAGCTGGACCATCGGCGACGTGTCCAAGTTCAATACCAGCGACACCCCCCTGGGGCGGGTCGGCAAACCCGAGGACATGACCGGGGCCGTTGTCTTCTTCGCCAGTGATGACAGCGATTTTATCAGCGGTCAGACAATAATCATCGATGGCGGCCGAAGGGTGCACTAAGCCGACAGGGCAGAAAGGACTCCCTCTGCCATGCCGCCATCATCGGGCGGGAATAATAGCTCCTTAAGATACTAAACGGTGGCACTAGCCGCCGCAGGTGTGTTATCTTTACTCTAAACCGGAGAGGAGAAAAATGGCAGAATCCAAGCACAGCAAATACATTATCACCAAAACCAAGTCCGACCTTAAGCTCCCCGCCTTCAGGCGTGAAGCCCTCAAAACCGCTGGCGACACCCGAACCGCCATGGCCTATCTCGACGACGATATTATCAAGGGGGCTTTCTATTGTGAGTGCGTCTGGTTCTGGAAGGGCATGGAAAAGCCCGAGGTGGAAGCCCACACCCACGACTTCGACGAGGTCATCACCTTCTTCGGCACCAACCCCAAAGACCCGGAAGACCTCTGCGGCGAGGTCGAGATATGGCTGGAGGACGAGAAGCTCACCCTGACCAAGAGCTGCCTCATCTTCGTGCCCAAGGGGATGAAGCACTGCCCGCTGCACATCAAGAGGGTGGACAGGCCCATCTTCCACTTTACCGCGGGGCCGGCCAAAACCTATAAATAAAACGAAGGGGCAAGGAGAGTTGTTACTCCAGGGGAAGGTGGCCGTTATCACCGGCTCGACCTCGGGCATCGGGCGGGCGGGGGCTATCGCCTTCGCCCGGGAAGGCGCCAGCGTCGTTGTCAGCGGCCGCAATAAGCCGCGGGGCGGGGAGGTGGTGGCGCTGATAAAGAAACAGGGCGGAAAGGCGCACTTCGTTCCCGCCGATATGATGGCATTAGCCGATATCGAGCGTCTGGTGAGAGAAACGGTGGATGCCTTCGGGCGTTTGGATATCTTCTGGCACAACGCCGGCATCATGGGGCCCGACAACGTCGAGACTATCAGCCCGGAAGTCTACGATAAGATGATGGCTGTGCACCTGAAGGCCGCCGTCTTCGGGGTTAAAGCGGCGCTGCCCCAGATACGCAAGGCGGGCGGGGGCGCTATTTTATTCACCAGCTCGGTGGCCGGCTTAAAGCAAGCGAGCTACTCGCTGACCTACTCCCTGGCCAAGAGCGGGCTGGTCATGCTCACCCGCAAGCTGGCCGTTGACCTGGCTAAAGACAACATCAGGGTCAACTGCCTCTGCCCGGGGCGGGTACAGACCGGGATGAGGCCCGAGATCTCTAAAGAGAGAGCCAAAGAGCTGGGCATCAGCGCCGAGGAGTGGGAGAAGCGGGACAAGAAGCGCATCCCCCTGGGGCGTTTTATCACCGAGCAGGAGGTGGCTGAAGCCGCCCTCTTCCTGGTCTCGGAAAAGGCTTCGGGCATAACCGGAGTCGCCCTTCCCGTGGACGGAGGCTTTCTGGCCGTATAATTTTTCTTTAGAAAGGGCTTTAAAAATGGGAATGTTAGATAACAAAGTCGCTATAGTAACCGGTGGCGCCAACGGGCTGGGCAAGGCCTACTGCTTAAGGATGGCTAAGGAGGGCGCCAAGGTGGTGGTCGCCGATATCGCCGAAAAGGAAGCGCAGGCGGTGGTAGATGAGATTAAGGCGGCGGGCGGCACCGCCATCGCCCTGAAAACCGACGTTACCTCCGAAGCCGCCACCCAAAAAATGGCCGAGGAGACGCTAAAAGCCTTCGGGCGCATCGACGTCCTGGTCAACAACGCCGGCTTCTACCACGGTATGTCGCGTAAGCCCTTCAACGAGATTTCGCTGGTGGAGTGGGACAAGATGTTCGACGTCAGCGCCAAGGGCACCTGGCTCTGCACGCGGGCGGTATTCCCCCAGATGAAAAAGCAGGGTAAGGGCAAGATTATCAATGTCGCCTCCGAGGCCTGTTTCGCCCCGACCAAGGGACTGATTCACTATACGGCGGCTAAGAGCGCCGTTATCGGCCTCAGCCGCGTCCTGGCCGGTGAGCTGGGGCAGTATAATATCTGCGTCAACGTGGTCGCCCCCGGTGTCATTGATACCCCAGCCACCCGGAGCTACGTCAACATGGACAAGCTGGACACCAGCTCCGTGCCCATGGGGCGTTTCGGCAAAGCTGAGGATGTAGTCGGCGCCGTCGTCTTCTTCGCCAGCGACGCCAGCGACTTTATCAGCGGGCAGACGCTGCTCATCAACGGCGCGCGGCGGGTGAACTAAGAATTCGCTCTTTAGCTTATAGGCAAGATACTGTATAATACGCAATGCAGTTAAAAAAGTCTTAAGGAGGAAAAGGATATGCCTTGGACTTGGAACTTACACACCAGAGAATTCTGGCCGAAGCGGGACCTCAAGAAATACCCGCTGTGGTTCGTGAACCTTGGCCACAGCTACCCGGCCTGGACGCCGCTATTTAACTGGATGTGGTGTTACCCCTTAGCCCACGGTCTCTGCTACGGCATTAACGAGGCCTCAATACCCACCATCAGGGGTAGCGAGACGCGTAATATAGACGGCTGCGCCCTGGCCAGCTCCCTCAGGATTAGCGACGAGAACGAGATTAAAGAGCGACAAAAGGGCTTCCGAAAGTTCATCATGGAGACCTACGCCCCCAAGGGAGACAAGCTCTATAAGGATATGGAGGATGAACTGATAGGGCTGTGCGCCAAATTCAGGAATTACGATTACGAAAACGCTACCCAGTACGAGCTTTACAAGCTCTTCCGGGAGGCGGTGCAGATGCTCTACCGGGAGTGGGAGACCCATTTCTACCTGATATACCCCGTCTATGAGGCCTACTGGCATTGCAGCGAGATTGCCGCCGAGTACGCCGGAATCACGGAGTTTTCCCCCACCTGGCACAAGATAATACGCGGCTATGATAACGACCTCTTCGTCCAGGACAAGGCGCTCTGGGAGCTGCGCAGCCGCGCCATCGAGCTTGGGATTGACGATGTCTTCACCAAGAACCCGGCGGAAAAGGTCATCCCCGCCCTGAAGAAGATGGCGGCGGGCAAGGAGTGGGTAGAGAAAGACCTCCACGACTTCCTGATTGTCAAGGGCTACGGCTGGCGCTCGCCGCGGATGATGGAGTTCATCGTGCCCTCGTGGTGGGAAGACCCCACCCCGGCTGTCGCCCACATCCAGCAGTACCTGGCGATGTCTAAGGACGCCAAGGCGCCCTTCCCGCTCGATACCATTCGGCCTGGTCTGGTCAAGGAGCGGGAAAAGCTGACCAAAGAGCTTATCGACAAGGTGAAGGCGGCTAAGTACAAGGACATGGACTGGTTCCTGGCCACCCTCAACGTGAGCCAGAGGTCAAGCTCTTTCAGCGAGAGCCATGACGTCGCCTGGGAGCAGGGATGCCACACCACCTTCCGCTACTGCGTAAGGAAGATCGGGGAGAAGCTGGTAAAGTTTGGCACGATGGAAAACCCCGATGATATGTTCCTCTTCATCCCCGACGAGCTGGAGCTTTTTATCATCTATCCCGACTCGTATGAAGTCAAGGATATTGTTGCCGACCGAAAGAGCACCTGGACCGCCCAGAAGGAATTCAAGTCGCGCCCGCATATCATTACCGCCGGGCCTTTAACGCCGGAGGAGATAAACAAGCACATAGTCTCGGCTCACGATGCCATAGTGGCTAAGGTTGTCGCCGGCGACGCCCCCATCCCCAGGCCGGAGACGGGCGCGGCCCTGTTCGGCCTCTGCGGCAGCCCCGCTGGCACCGTTGAAGGCAAAGCCCACCTGGTAATAAACAACGAGGACGTCTTTTCCACCAAGCCGGGCGATATTCTGGTCGTGCCAGGGATGTCTTCGGGATGGACGCCGATACTACCCCTGGCCAAGGGCATCGTCACCAACG
>DAOUMR010000129.1:0-5654 GCA_034409905.1 Dehalococcoidales bacterium
TCAAGCCTTTCACCTCAGCCGCATTAGTTGAGAAGGTCGAAGAACTTCTAAGGAGCAATTAAAGGGGGGCTAATGGAACAAAGGGATTCCGTTGTTCTAGTTGATGAATATGGCCATGATCTGTTTAATCAAGATGGCAAAGTTTCCACAATGGAGAAGATAGAAGCTCACCGTTACGGATTGTTACATAGGGCGGTCTCTGTTTTTATATTTAACGATAGAAATGAGCTTTTACTTCAGAAGCGTGCTGTTGACAAGTATCATTCCCCCGGGAAGTGGACTAATACCTGTTGCACTCATCCTTACCCGGGAGAATCTCCTCTTATAGCCGCGCGACGTCGGCTTAGCGAGGAGATGGGACTTGTAGCCACATTAACTGAGATCTTTACATTTTTGTATCAAGCTGATGTTGGAAACAGTCTAACCGAAAATGAGTTTGACCATATTTTTTTCGGAGTCTCGAATCAGAATCCAACCCCTAACCCTGCTGAGGTATCTGATTGGAACTGGGTGACCATAGAGGAACTCAAGCAAGAATTAATTAGAAATCCTGAGGAATATAGCCCTTGGCTTCGACAATGTTTCAGTAAGGTTATTAATTATAAGTTGCAAGAATTAGGATAGTCTGTCAATGGGAAAATCATCCGCCCTTATCTGAAGAAACTACACTTTCCGCCCTATTGTTGGATTAGAGCTAATAAACACACAGGCGTTATAGAGCATGCGTTATCTTAGCTCGTAGTAGAGGGTCAGGTCAGCGGAGAATATATCAAGTTCAACTTCCCCGGTAAAGCTAATACGGTACTGTGAGTAGCTTCTATGAGCATCGATGTCCTGCTGGGAAAATTCTTTTACTGATACTCTTGACCAACCGACGAAACCACGCTCTTTGGAAAACCACAGTGGTATCCTGGCTACCTCGACTGCCGGAGAATCGAAGTCACTGGAATCGAGGCTTCCGTATAATAGATGCTCAACAATTACATCACCGAGGTAACCGGGTTCATACTCAATTGGGACGCTCAAATTCATACAGATTTCGGCCACAAGCAAAGTAGTGCCTTCAGGCATTGAGTAAGGGAAATCGAAACTCAAAAAGGCCTTCTTCCGATCACTATCCCCGAATAAAAAATGGAATGAAGGTTGACTTACGTCCCCGGATGAAGTGACATAGCCTGATTCCCCAAATCTGGCATTAACCTTAATCTCTCCCTGGATTGGCAGGTCTTGCCACAAGCTGGAACTAGCACCAAGGGGGCACCAAACTTGGGGGAATTGTATGTTAAGCAGGTAACCAGCGTTCAGGTCAATGCTGTCGTTAGTGCTCATGTTGCTGAAGGCGGAAAGAAGGAGGATAACACTGTTCGGGAGCGATAACATTGCTGCCTCATGGCCTATGGCGGACCAGCCTATAGCGGTGAGCTCTTCCAGGGCCCCCCAGTAGAGACCACTGGTCCATTCACCGCCACTGTCCCGGTCGGGGTCGGGGTCGATATCCCAGTCGATATCTCCATACGCGGAAAACAGGGAACTGGTCGAGGTAAGCACCAGGAAAACGTTGGGTAGCTCACTTAGGTCATCAATAAAGCTGCCGATGTGGCAGGACTCCAGCAGAATACTGAAATAAGTATCGGGATGGGTATGCAAGAAAGCAACCAGTTCGCCAGCTGTGAGATGCTCACCACCCATATTTATTGAGTCTATACTGCCATGTCCCGTCATGTAAACGATGATATGGTCATATCCGTCGGTGCAGAGGTCAGCCAACAAAGCCAAAACGTCTTCAGGCTTATTTGAGCCAATTGGTGACGGCGTTATTTCGAAGGTGTTATCCGGGGTTATAATGCTGTCAAATAGCTCCCACATTCGCCAGGCGCTCATAGCCATATCCCAACCAAGAGCTTCGCCATCAGCATGGCCGTTAACTACTACCGCTGCCTCACTGAACTGCTGTTGTTGCGGTGGTGGAACCTGAGGTTGCGGTATCTGGGCCTGGGTGGGAGGGATAACATCATAACTATAAAACCAATTAGCGCTATCCCAGTAGGCAACCTCGCTGCATAGCCAGTCAGGCGTCTGGCCGTTTATTTCAGGCCACCACTCCTCCGATGACATCTCTACCCGCCCATCATCCTTACCCATCAGAATAAAGAGGACATCGTGGGCATAAAATGCCCCCGGCAGTAGGTCGATAAAGAAGAAATAGCTTTCGTTAGCTATTTGTTGCCCCTGACCTCCGTGCGGCGCCACGGTGTCCCCCGGCTTAAGTGTCTCATCTAGTTTGAAACCGATGGTGGGACGATTAAGATCGAGGGGCTCTAATACTTCCTCAATCACCTTAGCCGCTGCCTGCTCATGGGTAAGCTCTTCGGTCTGGGTCAGGATGATTAACTCAACGGTAGCTGCCTCGGACCACTCACCAGAATTATCGCGAACCGCAAAGTAGATAGTATGTTCTCCTTCGGATAGCGAACTGATAACGACTGAGGCGGATTCTCCCAGCAGACCGTCAATACTGGAGCGCCATTCGTAGCCTACTACCTGGCCATCCTGGTCTTTGCCCCTGCCGGTGAGGGTGACCTCTTCGCCTATATACGCTTGTGATGGCGAAATAGAGCTTATTTCGGCAACTGGCAGCTGGTTGCCTCCCGGTGGTGGAGGAGGAACTGGCTGCTCGCCTCCCTGACAGGCTACAACAGTGGTAACTAGCAGTGTCCCCAACAAAGCAGCTGTGAATATTTTGATTCCCAGACCTTGTTTCATCTTGCCACCTGCCTACAATTATAGCATGAATGCTCTTATGAGATAGCTGTGCTGTGAAACAGGGCGGAATATTCTGCTATGACCGTTGATTATCAGAAGGAGTTAGAGATGACTCTGCGAGACTAAACAAAACGCTATTTTGTTGTATAGCTAACAATTTGCAAAATTGTATAGATGTCTTGACTCCTTAATCTTTTGTTATTTTTCTTTCAGAATTAATCGCCTCTGTATATGTGCCTATTGACAGATGCAGGCCCAATGGTATGCCTATTGACATATGTAAGTTCGAGGATTAGAGTATTAGTGTAATGAACACTCAAATCAGGATTTCAGCCAAGAACCTAGGGGAATTGGCTATGCCGGATTTTTGCCCGAGATGTTTCTGGCTCAAGATGCGTCTTAATGACAAGCTACCATTCCAGATATTTCCCGGCAAAGGCCAGGGATATCTACGAACTGCAAGAAGCACCGGATGGATGTCAAGAATGTAAAGACTGCCGACTTCTTGAAGGTATGATTGAAGTCGTTACAGGTAAAAATCTTAAGACTAGGTGACCTGCTCTTACTTAGATTTGATAAGAAAGAGAGGTAACAAATGTCTCAACGAACCTTAGTAAAATCACCCCCCTCCTATTCGTTCCCCGATGCGCCGCTCCTCCGTACACTGACCTTGTATCCATTCCAGCTAGAAGCAGTAAAAAAAATGCGAGGGTACCTCGCGGCCTATTCACGGAAGGATACTGATGGTTCCGGGCTGGTCTACATGCCCACTGGCACAGGAAAGACGGCCGTTATCGCCGCGCTGGCCCAGTGTATACAGGAAATTAAGATCACACTGATACTCGTCCCGCGGCTCGTGCTCCGGAACCAACTCGCCCGCGAACTGGAGCGCCCTATCTTTAATAAACTCCATCTTCCGCCGGAAACATCTATCAAGCCTATCTACTGCCTCGCTGAAGAACAACAGGACGACGAATCCTTGAAGGACCTTCCTCGCGAAGCCATAATTATCAGCACAATACAAAAGCTCCAGCTATTGAGAATCAAGCAACCGGAGATCTTCGATGAACTAATCAACCGGGCGGATCTAATCATCTTCGACGAGGGTCACTACGAGCCAGCACTCCACTGGAGCGATACAGTGCGTCATATAGCCCGGCCACGTATTCTCTTTACAGCCACGCCGTTCCGGAACGACCTGAAGAACTTCGATATCGACCCGGACTACGGATTTATCTACTCCTTCCACAAAGCGGTCAGCCAGAATTACGTCAGGAAAGTGGAGATAACCGACGTCACGCCGAAGACCACGCTTAGCGCGGCCGCATTTGTCAGCCTTGTCATGAGTTCCTACAAAACATATTCAAAAGAGCACTTATTAGGCGAAAATGCCCGCATTATCATCAGGTGCGACGATGCTGCCAAAATCGAGCATATTGCGGATGCTTTGAAACGGAAAAAAATAAAATGTATCGCCGTCCATGAAACATTCAAGGATAATACCGGGAACGGTGTTAAATGGAAACATGTACCGAATCCGCGTGAGAAGGACGCCCTTGTCTGGATACACCAGTTCAAACTCATCGAAGGGCTTGACGATCATCGATTCCAGCTGCTGTCCATCTTCGGGGACGCCCCGGATTCAGCCCGCCCGCTCATTCAACAAATCGGCCGGATAATCCGGAACCCGGGCCGGGAGAAACACTCAAAGGCGTATGTCCTGGACACGACCGGCGGAATACTGAAAAAACAGTGGGCAGGTTATCTGGAACATGATAAATTCGTGGAGCAGTACGGACTGCAGGCGTTGGACACCGAGTCCGCGTTTTATAAGATGCTCGAGAAAGCCCAACCCCCGATTTATTATCTTGACGGCAGCTTCCGGACACCTCTATCGCTGGATCACCTCAATCCGGATAAAGACATTCAAGTCCCCAAAAAGGTCAATATTTACTACAAACAGGCCGATTTTAACATGCAGACCGTGGCACAAACGCTTATCGATTGGTACAACATGGAAGACCGCGATATCGCACCCGTGCAAATATCCACGGACAGGTGCCGGCTGGTATCGATACGATTGAAAAATTCGCCATTCTTGGCCGATAAGTATTACCGCGAACCGAAACTCTGCGTGACGCTGGTGTACCTGGCAGGGGATTACATCTGCTATTTTGATAGTGAAAATCTTACACCAAGTGCCATCCCGGGGTTCGGGAAACCGGTGGACCCAGGCGAACTAAGGCGCCTGCTGGCGGGGCAGAACTCTTGTCAGATACGGCAGGTATCACTCGTCAATTCTAGTGCAGCTCCGGACGCGGTCCAGCGCCGCTCACTGCTGACATACACGTCGATGGAGCGGACGCCGCCGGTCATGGATGACCCTAACTATATCTGTACCACTGCCGAGGCCTGTATCGACCGGGACCTGGAAAAGCGCGATTTCGGGATACGGCGTTACGTGGGGTTCAAGCAGGGCAGGCTTAGCGACGGAAGCTGGACGAAGTTCTACCCGCTTTCCGAATACGAGCGGTGGCTCGACGAAATCGTTCCCATCCTTAGAGGGCAATCCATACCGCGTATCGACGGGTTGTCCCGGTATGCCTCCGTCACCGCCCCACCCCTGGAGACAACAGCAGATACGGCTATCCTGGAGACTTATGCCGTAGCCGACCTATACGTCACTACGAAATCCGGAGACCCCATAGACCTGTCCCAGATGGATAATGATATCACAGTGAAAAATAAAACATTCCACGTTCAGGCTAATGGGAAACGCCGCAGGATAAAGATACGCTACGATGAAAAAGCGAAAAAATACCGGCTGGAAGCGCCGGCATTAGTCAAGTTATACGAATCTCCCAACCCGTCAGTGAAGGACATCATTAAGC
>DAOUMR010000130.1:0-2802 GCA_034409905.1 Dehalococcoidales bacterium
TTGTCGAAGGAGTCCTTCATGGTCGGGTACTTATAGGTCACCCAGTCCACCGTCTCGCCGTGGATATAGTGCTCTCTCAGCGCCATACCCGCGCCCATGTCCATACCGCCCTCAATCTGGCAGAGGACGTTTAAGGGGTTGATGAGAGTCCCCGCGTCAACGACACCGGTCATCCTGAGCATCCTGACCTCACCGCTCTTGGTATCGACCTCGACCTCGGCCATCTGCACCCCGTGACACCGGGAGGCGAAGAACTCGCCCTGGCCATCCTCTTCGTTCATGCCCGTCTGCGGCAGGTTATGCTGCACCTGGTATTTGGTCGGCTTACCCGCCTTAACCAGGTCGGCGTGGGTCTTGGCTCCGACCTCTTTCATAGCGACCTGCAAAGCCCCGATAGCTTTGACCAGGGCATGCCCCGACATAAAGGTCTGCCGGGAACCAGCCGAAAGCCCCGAGTTAGGCGTCAACACCGAATCACGGGTCTGCAGGCGGATTTTATCCCTGGGGATTTTAGTCAGGTGGCAGGCAATCTGGGTCAGCATGGCGTCGTTACCCTCCCCGGGGTCAGCCACCGAGGCGTAGATGGTCAGGCCGTCATCGGCATCGAGTTCCACGGCAACATCGGATTTATCGCGAGGCTCACCGATGCCGAAGCTCGATGCCGCCAGCCCCACCCCCCGCCTCAGGTTACCGGACTTGAAGGCGGCGGCTTCCTTGAGCGCCTTCTCGTAAATGGGCTTGACCTTCTTCAGGCAGCCTTCCAGAGCCCATTCCTGCATAACATGGCCGCTGGAGGTAGATTCCCCGGGCTTGAGAAGATTGAGCTGCCGGAAGGAGAGGGGGTCCATGCCCACTTTAGCCGCCAGTAGGTCCATGGCTGACTCCAGGGCGTAGTTAACCTGGGGCGGCCCCGCCCCTCTGGCAGCGCCTCCCCAGATGTTGTTGGTATAGACCACCTTTATTTCGGCGAATACGTTGGGTATATAGTAGCCGCCGCTGAGCATGGCCAGGGAGCGGTGGACGATGACCACCGCCGCCGCCGAGAAAGCACCCTTTTCCACGGTGGCGTATATCTCGTATCCGGTGAGCTTGCCCTTGGCATCGGCACCCAGGCGGACTTTCATATCGAAGGGGTGCCGCTTGCTGGTCATCTGCATGGATTCGGCGGTGCCGGGGATATAACGCACCGCTCGCTTGAAATGAAGGGCGGCGGCTCCGGCTATCTGTTCCGAAGTGATGTCAACCTTTATGCCGAACTGCCCGCCGGTAAAGGCTTCCTGATAGCGGACTTTTTCCCAACCCAGCGCTTCTGCAAGCAGCTTGGCGTGGTCGTGAATGCGTAGTGAGCGCCCTATCACCACCAGCTCGGCGTCCTTGCCCTTTCCCTCCAGGTAGGCGACGCCAGCCTCGGGCTCCAGGGGCGCCTGGTGGACTCGCTGGGTATTGAACTCAGCCTCGACGACGAAAGCCGAAGAACTCAGCGCTTTCTTGGCATCGCCCCGGAACTGCCGGTTCGACATACAGATGTTGCCGGTGCCCGGCTGCACCTCGGGGGCGCCTTTGGCCAGCGCCTCTTTGGCGGTAGCCACCCTGGGCAAAACCTCGTATTCCACCTTGACCGCTTCCGCGGCGGCTAAGGCTTCCTTGCGACTATCGGCGGCGACAATGGCTATGTGCGCCCCGAGCAGTGGGACGACGTCGCCTTCGGCGAAGAGTAACTTTTTATCCTTACCCAGAGCGTTGGTGCCCTTGATATCCTTGGCGGTCATAACACCAGCGACACCGGGCATCTTCTCCGCTTTGCTCGTATCGATTTTCTTTATGCGGGCGTTATGGTGAGGGCTAGCCACCACGGCTAACTCCAGCGCCCCCGGCAGAACGATGTCGGCGGCAAAAGGCGCCAGCCCGCAGGCTTTGAGCATAGACCAGGGGCGGGGGTGAGAAACGCCTATCTGCTTTCCCTTAGGGTCAGGCCTCACCTTGTCCGGGGTCGTTTCGCCGCGCAGGAAACGGGCGGCTAGCTCGACGGCTTCGATAATCTTGCCGTAGCCGGTGCAGCGGCAGAGGTGGTTGCGCAGGGCTATCCTGATTTCATCGCGGGTAGGCTTCGGGTTCCTGTCCAGCAGGACCTTGGTGGCCATAATCAGACCCGGTGTGCAAAAACCGCACTGGATTGCCCCCGACAGGACGAAGGCTTCCTGTATCAGGTGGGGATTATCCGGGGTACCCAACCCCTCCACACTGATGACCTCAGCGCCGTCGAGGTTGGCTACCTTGGTCAGGCAGGATAGCACCGTCTTGCCGTTGACAATAACAGTGCAAGCCCCACACTGACCCTTGCGGTCGCACCCCTGCTTGGTGCCAGTGAGCTTGAGCTCTTCCCGGAGCAGGTCGAGGAGCACCATGTCCTCCTCAACAGCCAACCGGCGCTGTACTCCGTTGATTTTTAACGTAAGGCTTTTCAAACTCTACCTCCTTCTTGAATCTTTATATACCGGCCCGACAAGGTCAAACTGGAAGAATCGCCCAAAAAACAGCGCTTTGATGCGACTTTCGAGCAAAGAATAGTTTACCCCAACCAGGATTGGCGAGTCAATCCTAATCCAGGCTAAAAAAGGTTAATTTACCCTACAGTTTCGAGAAGCTGACCAGCTGGTCGAAGTCAACCAGCCCGCTCTCGGCTATGTTTTCAATCTCGATGCCGGCTTCAACCGCCGCCGCCACCGGGTTAAGCCCGCCCAGCTGGACGGCACCGACCCGGTTCAGGGCCACCGGAATCTGGCAAAGCGGCTCGCTGGTATC
>DAOUMR010000131.1:0-11655 GCA_034409905.1 Dehalococcoidales bacterium
GATATCACCAAGTGCGCCGAGTCGGTAACCGGCCAGTACCTGAGCGGTGCTAAAAAGATCCCTTTGCCTCCCAAACGCCGCCCCGGCAACGGCGGGGAGCTTGTCATCAAGGGGGCGAGGCAGAATAATCTAAAGAATATCGACGTCCGCATCCCTTTAGGCGAGTTCGTCTGCATCACCGGTGTTTCCGGCTCGGGCAAGAGCACCCTCATCGACGATATTCTCTATAAGAAGCTGGCGCAGCTCTTCTACCGCTCTCGGGAGAGGCCCGGCGAGTGCGACGATATCATTGGCACCGAGCACATCGACAAGGTGGTCAATATCGACCAGTCGCCCATCGGGCGCACCCCCCGCAGCAACCCCGCCACCTACACCGGCACCTTTACCCCCATCCGCGAGCTTTTCGCCACCGTCCCCGAGGCGAGAATGAGGGGCTATGCGCCGGGGCGGTTCTCCTTCAACGTTAAGGGCGGGCGCTGCGAAGCCTGCCGCGGTGAGGGCTACATACAAATCGAGATGCAGTTCCTGCCCGATGTCACCGTTGCCTGCGAGGTCTGCAAGGGGAAGCGCTATAACCGCGAGGCGCTGGAGATTCGCTTCAAGGATAAGAACATCGCCGAGGTGCTCGATATGACGGTGGAACAGGCGCTGGCCTTCTTCGAGCATTTCCCCAAGGTAAAGAATAAGCTGCAGACGTTGCGGGATGTGGGACTGGGCTATATCCGCCTGGGCCAGCCCGCGCCCACCCTCTCCGGCGGCGAGGCGCAAAGGGTGAAGCTGGCTACAGAGCTTTCCAAACGCTCAACGGGGCGGACGCTCTATATCCTCGACGAGCCGACTACGGGGCTTGCCTTCGAGGATGTGGCGGCACTGCTACAGGTGTTACAGCGCCTGGTTGACGGCGGCAACAGCGTGGTGGTCATCGAGCACCACCTGGATGTTATAAAGAACGCCGACCATATCATTGACCTGGGTCCAGGGGCAGGCGACGCTGGGGGCTACGTTGTAGCCACCGGCACCCCGGAGGAGATAGCCAGGGAGAAGTCCTCCGCCACCGGCAAGTACCTGGGTCGGGTGTTGCATCGGGGCAAGGATATGGAGTATGCTTTAAAGGGTTAACCATCTCTGCCTGATAGTTAAGGAGGCGATGTTGACTCGCGACGAAGCGCTTGATTCTATCGAAACCAACGTAGAGAACCGGAACACCATCAAGCACATGCTGGCTACCGAGGCTATTATGCGCGCCCTGGCCAAGCGCCTGGGCGAGGACGTTGAGGAGTGGGGGCTGACCGGGCTGCTGCACGACATCGACATGGAGCTTACCGAGGGCGACATGAGCACCCACAGCAAGCTGGGCGCCGACTTGGTCAGGGAGATGGGAGCCAGCGAGGCTATGGCTCACGCCATACTCTGCCACAACGAAGCCCACGGCATCCCCCGCGAGAGCAAGCTGGACAAGGCCCTCTTTTGCGCCGACCCGCTGACTGGCCTCATCATCGCCGCCGCCTTGGTAAGACCCGATAAGAAGCTGGCCAGCGTCGAGGCCAAGTCGGTGCAAAAGAAGTTCAAGGAAAAGAGCTTTGCTGCCGGCGCTAACCGTGAGCAGATTGCTCTGTGCTCCGAGCTTGGCATTGAGCTCGACGAGTTCATTGAGCTGGGCCTAAAGGCGATGAAGGGCATCGCCGACGACCTCGGGCTGTAGTCAGCCTATTTCAACCGTCGAACCCTGCGCCGTTTTCACTACGTTGATGCGCGTGGGGAAGGCGTCTCTAAGTTCCTCCATGTGGGTGATGACCAGTATCTTATCAAAGTCGTCCTGGATGGAGTTTATCGCCTCTTTCAGTTTTTCAATGCCGCTGCTGTCCTGAGTGCCGAAGCCTTCGTCGATAATCAGGGTGGGGAGGGGAGCTCCTGCCCTTCGGGCCAATAGCTTGGACAGGGCGATGCGCACGGCGAAATCGATGCGAAAAGCCTCGCCGCCGCTGAACATTTCGTAGTTTCTCGTCCCCAATTCATCGGCGATATTGATGTCCAGTGTCTCCACCGTCTCGCCCTTCTTGGTCTGGCGCTGGGTTTCCATCTTGACGTGCATGCGGTTGTCGGTCATCCGCCCTAGCAGGCGGTTGGCTTCGGCCTCGATTTCGGGCAGCGCCATCTCGATAATGAGCGCCTGTATCCCCTTTTTGCCGAAGGCCTGCGCCAGCTCCTTGTAGATTTTCTCCTCTTTCGACGCCTGGCTTATCAGCTTCTCTTTTTCTTTTTTCTTTGTCTCCAATTCTGCACAGCGCTCCAGCTTTGACTTCACGCCCCAGGCTAGTTCCTGCGCCCGCTTTTGCTCCGCCGAAAGATTTTGGTACTCGCTTTCCGCTTGAGCTAAATCGGCGGTGAGCTGGGGCAGGGCTTCAAGCTCCTGGCTCAGAGCCTGCCCTTTTTTGGTGTCGGTTTCCAGCCTCTGGCTTAACTCTCCGCTGGCCTCCTCGGCCTTGGCTATTGCCTCTTTTTCCTGGGCCAACAGCCTGTCGGCTTCCTCCAGCTGGCGTTTGGGGCTTTCGTATTTCTCCAGCTCAGCAAGGCGCTGACGAAGCTGCTCGTGCTGGGACGAATCGTAGTCGAGCTTTTCCAGCTCTCCTTCGACATTAGCTAACGCCGTCTGCTCCTCGGTGGCGAAGGCTTTAGTGGCCAGGCTCTGTTCAATCTCGCTTAAGTTTTCCCTGGCTTCGTTGAGCTGGCTATCGACCGCCTGAACCTCGCTGATGCTCTGGTTGAGCAGGCTGACCTTCGAATGCGCCTCGGCTTTGTCTTGGCTCAATCTTGTTTCCAGGGGCGATATTTCGCCCTCCAGCGTCTCAAGCTCTTTATTCTTGGTTTCCAGCTCGGCCTGTTTTGACTCTAACGACTTTGTCTTGCCGTCCCTGTCAGCGGCGTAGTTGTCCTGAATATGTTTTAAGCCCTCTTCGCCCAGCTCGGTGCCACAGACCGGGCACCTGGCCTCCTCCTGGGTGGAGAGGGTATCAATGTTTTTGGTTATCCCGTCTATCTCCTTCTTCAGGCTGGCTAGCTCCGACTCAAGGTAGTTTATCCGGGTGCGCAGCTCTTGGGCGGCCTGCTTTTTGCTCCCAAGTTCTTTTTCTTCTTCCGCCAGTTTTTGTAATTGTGCCTGCGCCTGCTGCAGTTCTTTTTTGAGCTGGGGCAGCCTGGCCGACTTGGCCTCAAGCTCGGTGATTTTGCTTTCGGCTAGCTTATGCTGGGTAAGCAGGTCTGCCTGCGCCTCCTGGATAGCCTTCTCAATCTGGTTCTTCCTGTCCTTCAGCTTAACCAAAAGCCCCAGCTTCTGGTTGAGTTCCTCGTTTTGCTTTCGGGCTTCGGCAAGCTGCTCATAGCCTTTTTCTATCTCCTTGCGTTGGGTGATGACCGCTTCGTGCTCTTTGATGCGGGCTTGATATTGGGCGACTTCCTGCTGGCGGCGCTCTAAATCTCGCCTGGTGGCGGTGATGTGCTCCTCAAGCTGGGTGAGCTGCTGCTTCTTGTTCTCTAAAGCCTCCTTGTCTTTCTTGAGCTTGGATAGCATGCTTTCATGCTCGGTCAGGCTCTTTTCTGCCTGCTCCAATGCCGTTTGCGCCTGCTCGAGCTCGGCTTCGTAGGTCGGCTTCTGGGCCAGCTCCCGGCTGATTTCCTCCAGGGCGCTTTCCAGCTGTGAGCTTTCCGTTTCCTGTTCCCTGGCCAGCTCTTTAGCTCTCTGCTCCAATTCGTCGTAGAAGGCCAGCCCCAGTATGTTGCCCAGCACCTCCTTGCGCTTGGTCGGCGGCTGGTTGGTGAACTCGTCGGCGTGGCCCTGCCTGAGGAAGGCGCTGTTGATGAAGGTGGCGTAGTCCATGTGCAGGATATTTATAATCTTCTGCTGGGTCTGGCTGATGCTGTCGGCGCTGATTGACTTGAAGCCGCCGTCAGCAGCGACCTGAAAGTCGAGCAGGCTCTTGCCCGTCTTGCTCCCCCGCTTAGGTTTGGCGTGCTTGCGGATGATGCGGTAGCCCTGCCCGCCCACGGTGAAGTCGAACTCCACCTCCATCTCGTCCTGTCCCTGGTGGATGAGGGGGTCGTCGCTCTTGGAGGTGTTTCGTGTCCGACCCCAGAGCGCCCAGGTCATGGCGTCTATAAGCGCCGACTTGCCGTTGCCGTTGTCGCCCGAGATGCAGGCGGTGTGGATGCCGTTGAAGTAGAGCGGGGGCACGTTGTCCCGGTAGGGCATGAAGTTGCGCAGCGACAGCTTGACGGGAATCATTTGAGGTTATTGTAGCATAAGTTGAAAGCGACAAAAATACGGGTAAAAAAATGAGAGGGAAAACAAATAGGCGTGGACGGGCGAGGGATTTGTTTTTAACGTTATGGTAAGTGAACAGGGTTTTCGGAGAAAAGGGTATTTGTTTTGTTTTGCCGTTATGGTAAGCGGGCAGGGATTTTGGGGGGAGAGTTTTTTGTTTTTGGCGACGGTTATGGTAAGTGGGAGGTTTTATCTACCTCTCCCCCTTAATCCCCCTCTCCTTACGAGGGGTCAAAGGAGAGGGGGAGGATTTTTTTTCAAAAAGAGGGGGCGAAGCCCCCTCTTAAACACCCCTTTAGGGCAGCGCCAGATGGCTGGGGGCGCAGCACGAAAGAGGACTATTGACATAACTGGAATCGGGTGTATAATCGGGACGGAATTAGGGATTAGGCACAGTGGCTTGTTGTTGCCTATGTGTTAAGCAACTTGGTGGTAGTAGAGAATGAACGATAAAGAAACGATCTTGGCCCAGAAAGAAGAATGGAATAGGTGCGTTAAGGCAATTCTTTCATCCAAATCAAGTAAAAAGATAATATTATCAGGGGCAGGAACAGGGAAAACGGCTATATTTAAAGAGTTACTGAAAACAAATTCCAGTGGTAGAAGTGTAGTGATGACATTCATTAAAAGTCTGACCGACGATATGGATTCCATTTTCGGAAACCTTGCAGAGGTAAAAACGTTCCATGCATATTGCAAAAAAGTACTTCATCAACAAAATGGAAAAGTCGATTTGTTTCCATGTCTTACACAGATTATAGATAAAGATGCAGGCTATCTGGGTTTAGCATTAAACGATTTTGATAGGAAATTTCAAATGCTAGATGAAACAAGTTCTGAAATAGCGTTTTATCTGAAGCGTGGTGATTATTATGATGCCGTCGCATTTAATGACTCAGTTTATCGCTTATACAAACAATTACAAAAGAAACCGAATATAGTCCCAAAATTTAATCAAATTTTAATTGATGAGTTTCAAGATTTTAATCCTCTTGAGGTAGCATTTATCAACGAGCTTGAGAGTAGAGGTAATATTGTAATTGCTGGAGATGATGACCAATCTGTATATGAAGGCCGTTGTGCATCTCCTGATTACTTGAGGGAGAAGTATCACTCTGGGGTATATGAAAGATTTGAACTTCCTTTCTGTGGTCGATGTCCGGCAGTCATAGTAAATGCTGCAAATGCTTTCCTTAATAACGCCGAAGAAAAAGGCCATTTAAAAGGAAGAGTGAGAAAGAGGTTTGAATGTTATATTGAAAGAAAAGGCCCTGACAGCACGCGTTTCCCCAAAATACATATAGCACGATGCACTACTGGTCATGTTGTAGCGAAATATATTAATGAAGTTATTAGAAATATTGATGATGAAGATATTAAAGAATCATGGAAGGAAGATAGTGAATATTCCACTGTTTTAATTACTGGATCAAAGCAATATCTGACAATAATTCAGAAAGAATTAGTGAACGATTACCCACAAATTATCTATAAAAGTAGTGAGCAACCAATCTTAAAAGTAATTGATGGATATAATGCCTTATTGAGGGATGGGGAAGCCAACCTGGGTTGGAGAATTTTAGTTAATTTCTATTTTAATCGAAGAGATATTAAAAATATAATTCGCAGGAGTGATAAAGGAGATCGATTATTAGACATTCTTAATAAAGGCTTCATACAACAGCAAGAAAAAGTGGTAGAGATTATTCGTTCGATTAAACAAGAGGAAGATTTCGATAAGAATGAGTTAAAGAAATACACGGGTGAAAATTGCGATGAGATAGTGGAATACTATTCTCCAAAAGAGCAAAAAGAGAAAGATACAATAGATAAAACCAAACCATCTGTTCTACTTTCGTCGTTCGTGGGATGCAAGGGATTATCTGCAGGTCATGTAATAATCGTCGGGGCAAACGATAATTCAATACCTAAAGATCCTACTAATATTAGAGATATTGAGATTGCGCAATTCTTGGTAGCTCTGACAAGAACTAGGAAACAATGTCATATTGTCTCAAATAAATGGCTTATAAAGCCAAAATACAAAGGGGTATATCAAGAACCTGAGAACAGGACGCTGTTTTTAGATTGGATACCCAGTGAATTCATAGAAGACCACGGAGATCTACGTGCAAATGATATTCAGCATCTTTTCAATTGAGCTTCATTTTACAAAGTGATATCTTATTCTAATTAAGTGGTAAAGAAGCCCCGCCTCTTGCTGTCAAGGCGGGGCTTCCTGTCTGCGTATAAGTTTTTCTACTCCTGTCGGTTAAACGACCAGACAGCGCCGACGAGCAGCACTGCCCCCACGGCGATGACCAGCAGCGCCGATTCCCAGATGCCCATGGTATGGCCGAATATGGTTACTCCGGCAGCCTGAGTGCCCAGAAAGACCTGGCGGATGGCGTCGATAGCGTAGGTGACGGGGTTAATCTTGGAAAGCACCTCCATCCAAACGGCCACGCCGCTTAAGGGGAAGAAGATGCCGGAGAGGAACATCATGGGAAAGATGACCAGCTGCATGGTAATCTGGAAGCCCTGCTGGGAGCGCATGCGGGCGCCAATGAGCAACCCCAACGCCGACATGGAAAGGGAGAGGATTATGATGAGCGGTATCAGCCCGAGCACTATTCCCCAGCTAAGAGAAACGCCCACAATAGGGGCAACTACCAGCATGATGACACCCTGCATAACGGCAATGCCGGCGGCGCCAGTAGCCTTGCCCAACAGTATGCCGCTGCGGTTTAAGGGCGAGACCAGCACCTCCTTGAGAAAACCGAACTCCCGGTCCCAGACAATCGACACCCCGGACATTATTGAGGTCATCAGTACCGTCATGGCCAGAATACCGGGGTACATAAACTGGAGATAATTCACCCCCGGCATCATCTGGCCGATGAGCTTGCCGAAGCCGGCGCCGAATATTATCAGGAACAGGACGGGCATACTGAAAGAGGAAATCATGCGCATCCTGTCCTGTATAAAATGCAGGAACTCGCGGTAGGCTATTACTCTTATCGAATGAAAAAACTTTACCATTTTCGCTTCAGTGACCTCTCATTCTCATGTGTCTTTTGAACATCTGCTGCATCTGGTTTACATCTTGTTCCCTGATGGCGCGGCCGGTAAGCTTCAGGAAGACGTCTTCCAGCGTCGGCCGACGCAGGCCGATAGAAACAAGGCGCAGGGGGAAGCCCGAAACAAAGCCGGGCAGGAATTCCTCACCGTGGGGCACGGTAAATCTTATCGTTCCGTCCTCCTGGCTCGGCTGGAGGTTATATTGCTCTTTAAGCAGGCTTTCCGCCTTGTCGTTATCCTCGGTCTTTATGGTGACCACGTCGCCGCCAAAATCGTCCTTGAGCTTGTCCGTAGTATCCAGCGCCACGATTTTACCGTAGTCAATGATGGCGATGCGGTCGCAGTTCTCCGCCTCATCCATGTAATGTGTCGTCAGGAATATGGCCAGGTTTTCCTTTTTCCGTAGTCCATGGATGTGCTCCCAGATACGGCTTCGGGTCTGTGGGTCGAGCCCTAAGGTGGGTTCGTCCAGAAACAACAACCTGGGGTGGTGCAAAAGACCGCGGGCAATCTCCAGGCGGCGTTTCATGCCCCCGGAATAGTTGTCGATTTTTTCCTTCCTCCTGTCCCATAGCTCCACCATTTCGAGCAACGCCTTCATCCGTGTCTCCAGCGTTTCCTTGGGGATACTGTAGGCATAGGCGTGGAAACGCAGGTTCTGTTCCGCCGTCAGATAGTCGTCCAGCGTCGGCTCCTGAAAGACCAGTCCGATTGAACTCCGCACCTGGTCACGCTCTTTAACGATGTTAAAGCCATTGACTATCGCCTCTCCTGCGGTAGGGGCGAGCAGCGTACATAGTATGTTGATGGTGGTTGTTTTACCTGCGCCGTTGGGACCCAGGAAACCGAATATCTCGCCCTCCTGGACGGTAAAGGAAACGTCTTTCACCGCCTCCAGCTTACCGAACTTCTTTACCAGATTTTTGGCTTTAATTACTTCCATTTCTCGCCTCTTCTTCTTTCAGTGACTTTTGCAGCGCTTCGAGCCTTTCCAGCATTCCGGTGGCCATGGTGATGAGTTTCGAGACATTTTCGGCCTTGGTGAGCATGATGCCACCGTGCCCCCGGCTGCCGAAGACGAGTAGCTTGGTAGTAGGCGTTATTTCGAAATCACGGCGCGCTTCGGCGGGGATAACCACCTGACCGCGCTCACCGACGGTTGTCGAGCCGTAGAATTTAGGGGCGCCTTGCTTGAAGGCACCAGCTTTCATTCCGCTTACCATTCTACCTTCCCTCCCTAAAGAATATGATTAGTGTATCATATCATACTTTTCATACTCCGTGCAAAATCCCCCTTAATCCCCCTTTATTAAAGGGGGAGACTGGGTAGGGATTGCTTCGTCGCCTCGCTCCTCGCAATGACAGGAGGGGCGCCCCGTCCAACCCCGCTCTGTCAGCCGACGTTGTTTCTGACCCACCCAGCCCGCCCAATAGGAGTTAGACTCCTCTTATACCTTTTATTTGGAGTACAGCCCCGCACCTCCGCCTTGTTTAGCGGAGAGGTTCTTCGGTCGCGGCGCTCCCTCAGAATGACAGAATGGCGTGCGCTCTCTTTGAATGATGTTGAGATTGCTTTGTCGCTTCGCTTCTCACAATGACGGAAAAGGGAAAGGGTTGTTGACAGGGCGGGGCGGGCCTAGTAATCTTGGTGGTAGAGGGGATGGCTATTTGCTCATGAGCTGGGAAGATATCGTTAAGCTGATAGTGAGCATAGTCGTCTGCGAGGGCGCGGGCGGCATCGGCGCCATCTTCACCACGCCCGCCATCCCGACCTGGTACAAGGGCTTAAAGAAACCGTCTTTTACTCCCCCCAACTCTGTCTTCGGGCCGGTCTGGATAACCCTTTACCTTCTGATGGGCGTGGCCGTTTTCCTGGTCTGGCGGGAGGGATTCAGCCAGTCAGGGGTGACGGCGGCTTTCATCGTGTTCTGGGGGCAGCTAGCGCTGAACGTCCTCTGGTCGGTGGTCTTCTTCGGGCTTAAGTCCCTTCGCGGCGGCATGTTGGTCATCGTGCTGCTCTGGATAGCCATACTGGCCAGCATCATCCTGTTCTTCGGCGTGTCGCCCGTCGCCGGCGGGCTGCTTATTCCCTATATAATCTGGGTCACTATTGCCGCCAACCTGAACCTGCAGGTCTGGAGACTGAACCGCTAGGCCATCCCCAGAATCAGGACACGGACATACTCAAAAGCAAATCGGTGATATCATGACAAACAGAGCTGATGTAGCTATTATTGGGGCGGGGGTAAAGAAAGAAGCCCTCCCGGATTGAGAGGGCTTCTTTAATCATATCGTGCCGTAGCTCACTACTCTAAAACGCCATCCGCCACGCCCACGAAGACCAGGGTGAAGGTTATATTACCTCCGGGCTGTAGTTGCTGGGTTGCCGATACGTCGATGCTATAGAGGGTCATCCCTTCGGGCCCGCCGGAGCGGTAGGTCAGCGTGTAGCTTCCGGCCGGGCAGCCATCAAAGGTGTAGGGCACGGAGCCGTGTGAGTCAACATACGGCCCGGAGAGGACAAAGCTGACAGCGCCTTCCCAGGGGGCGCCGTTAGCGGTGGCGTTGACGGTGACGGTGCCGTTAGCCTGAGAAGTGAAGTAGAGGGTGAAGGCTATCGTGCCGCCAGAGGGCAGGTTCTGCATCGGGTTCGGCGAGATGCTGGTTAACACCGCTCCAATCGGCCCGCCGGAATTATAGATAAGGGTGTAAGAACCCGCTGGCAGGTTGGTAAAGCTATCGGGCATTGTCGTGCTGGCATCCGACACCGGCCCGCTGATGCTGTATTGAATCGAACCGGAGCCGATGGCGGTCTGCCAGGGCTGGCCATCAAGGAGCGCGTTGACCATTATCGTGCCGGTAGCAGTAGAGTGGAAATTCAGGTTGAAGGTTATTGTCCCGCCACCACTTACCGACTGGGTTGACGATGGCGAAATACCGGCGAAAGTGGCGCCTATAGGGCCGCCTGACCGATATGTGAGCGCGTAAGTCCCGGCGGGCAGGTTGCCCAGGTTCTGCGGCGCCGAGTTTTCACAGTCCGAAAACGGCCCCTGCAGGCAATAGCTAACATTTCCCGACCACTGTTGGCCGTCAAGGGTGGCGGTGACTCTTACCACGTTGGGACTCCCTGAAGCAAAGTTCAGGGTGAACGTCGTGGTACTATTAGCCGACGTGGTCTGGGTCGGTTGTGGGGTGATGCTCATCAGCGTGGCGTTTGGCGGGCCGCCGTATTTATATATCAGGGTATAGCTTCCAACCGGCAGGTTGGTGAAGGTATAGGGCACCGAGCTGGAAGAATCCTGTAATGCCCCGTGTATGGTATAGCTAACACTGCCATTCCAGATGGAGCCGTTAAGGGTCGCCTGAACCGTGATGGCGCTCGTATTTTGCGAGTGGAAGTTGAGGGTGAAGGTAGCGGTCGTACCCTCGGTTACCGTCTGAGTCGGGTTCGGTGAAATGCTGGCCAGTGTCGCCCCGGCCGGGCCGCCGGAGTTGTAGCCCACGGTGTAGCTGCCGCTGGTCAGGTCGCTGAATGTTGCCGGTACCGAAGTCCCGGAATAGCCCTCAGGCCCGGTTATAGTATAATTGACGTTTCCCGTCCAGAGAGCTCCGTCGAGGGTGGCCTGAACCTGAAGACCGCTGATACCCGTTGTGGTAAAGTTCAGGGTGAAGGTTATCGTGCCCCCGGCGGATAGCGTCTGGGTTGAACTCGGCGTGATATTGGATAGGGATGCTGGGCCCCCGGAGTTATAGCCCAACGTGTAGCTGCCGACGGCGGCGTTGCTGATGGTCTGGTTTACCGTGGAGCCTGAGTAGTCCTCGGCCCCACTTATACTGTAGCTGACGTTCCCTGTCCATGGGGAACCATCGAGGGTAGCCTGGACGACGACAGTCCCTACCTGTGAAGCCGCCCCCGGCGTCTGGAAGGACCAGGCGGACGACCATTCCGATACCTGGTCATCCTTGGTGGCATTTACCCTCCAGTAGTAGGTCTGGCCTTCGCTTAGCTTGCCGCTGGGTATGGTATAGCTGGGACTGCTGATGCCCGATTGGTCGGTGACCAGGTCCTGGAAACTACCGTCGGTCGATAGTTGGAGGCGGAAGGAAGCATCGGCATACTCGTAGTTCCACGACAGTATCGGGGTCAGCGAACTAACTGAGCTGCCGTTCGCCGGCGTCTCCAGGGTTACTGTCGGCGTTGACGTCTCTTTGCAGCCCACCAGGCTTACCGTACATATAAGCAGCAGGATTACAAT
>DAOUMR010000132.1:0-20041 GCA_034409905.1 Dehalococcoidales bacterium
AGCAGTCGCCACCATAGAGATCTCTTCCGACCCAGATCCTATTGTGCCCTGCTTAGCGGAGGGTGGAAAGTTTACGTCTTGGACTCTCGTATTCACCGAAACCAATGGGGTCGGGGTGAAACTGCAGAGTGTAGAGATTACTTTTTACCCTGCCGATGGCGAGCCCTATTCTCACACCTTCGAATCTTCCGATTATCTTCCGCCGTACGGCCAGCTCTCCGACAGTGCAGGGTGCCCTTGCAACATAGCTTATGAAGTCATTATCGTCATTGGTATAGACGACAACGGCCACGAAATTAGGAGCGAAAGAATGATACCCACAAACCCCTCTTTACATCAATAACCGCAACAAAGAACTCCGTGAAATGAGCCGAGGCACCGCGGAACAAAGCTTTGGGTATCTTCCGCTCTTTTTAATATGATTTTAAGCGCCCTGATAGCATCCCTAACGTCTATTTCTTGCCTACTCCACCTTCATGAACTTGCTCATGGGCGCGCCGCAGATGGGGCACTTTTCCGGGGCTTCACCGGCCACGGTGTTGCCGCATACCGAGCAGACGAAGTAAGGCTCTTCCTTCGGCTCTTGGCCCGCTTGGAGTGATGCCAGCGCCTGCAGGTAAAGCCCGTGGTGAATCTTCTCCACGGCGTTGGCGTAACTGAAGCTGTTTAAGGCGCGCGTCTGCCCTTCCTCTTTAGCCTGCTTGATAAAAGCGGGGTACATCTTGGTGGACTCGTATTCCTCCCCGCTCATCGCCTCTTTCAGGTTTTCCGCCGTCGAGTTTATGCCGCCCAAAACCGTCAGGTGGTTGCGGGCGTGCACCGTCTCCGCCTGAACCGCCGCCCGGAAGAGGCGGGCTATCTGGGGATGACCCTCGCTGGCCGCTTTGTCGGCGAAGAATTGGTAGCGCCGACTTGCCTGGCTTTCCCCGGCAAAGGCTTCTTCCAGGTTCTTCTCTGTCTTAGCCAAATTGCACCTCCATAATTAGTCTTTCTTTCTCTTCGTCTGCCAGGGCGTATAGTCCCGGTCGAAGACAAGGCTCTTCTTCTCCTTGTCCGCCCTGGCCACGTCCGACCGGAAGCGGGGTATCATCTTTAGCAGGCAAAATACGGGCAGGGCTATGGAGAAGAGGAGGACGCTCAGCTCCCCACCGAAAGCCCAGATGAGGGGAGGCAGAAAGATGAAGCCCGCCACCGCCGACAGCCTCACGTTGCTGGTAATGCTAACCGCAATCAGCAGGACGCCGAAGCAGATGGCAAAGGGAATGGGCGAGAAGACCAGCAGCACACCCATAGTTGTCGCCAGTCCCTGCCCTCCCCGGAACTTGAGCCAGACCGGCCAGTTGTGCCCCACCACCGCCAAAAAGCCCGCGGCGAAGACCCAGTAAAGGTGTACCCCCAGCCACTGGGCGATGAGCACGGCCAGCGCCCCCTTGGCCATATCGGCCAAGAACACGCCCAAGCCGGGCAGAGAACCTATCTCCCGCATGGTGTTGACCGCCCCCACATTCCCCCCACCCATCTTCCTGATGTCCACCCCCTTCACCAGTCGGGCGATAAGATAGGCAAATGGGATGGAGCCGAGCAGGTAGCCGATAACCAGCGCCAGAACTATAAGTCCCGCCATATCAACCCCTCGAATACTACTTTAGCCCTGATTATAACCTATCCAGCGAGGAAAGCGTACCCGCCAGATAAGCCTCCAGCCCCTGGTCCTTACAACGTTTGTACAAGTCCTCGGCTCTAGCCTTGTCCTCAAGCATACTAAAGAGGGTCGGCCCCGAGCCGGCCAGGTGGACGTTTTCCGCCCCCAGTTTTAGAAAATGCTCCCTGTAGACTTTGAGCTTGGGGAAGAATTTGTAGGCGACGTTCTCGAAGGTGTTGAAGAGCATGGACGGGTTTACCGCCCCCTTCGTTAAGCCCAGAACCATGCTGTCCGTAATCCGTCCATCGCTGTAGTGGCTTGGCTTCAAGCGAGAGTAGAGTTTTTTGGTCTTCCCTTCAATTGGGGGCAGCGGTGGAATAAGCAGGACGACCCAGCTCTGGGGCAGCGAAGGCAGGGGGGTCATCCTCTCCCCCCTCCCCTCCACCAGCGCCGTGCCCCCGTGAAGGAAAAAGGCGACGTCGGAGCCCAGCCTCGTCGCCAGGTCGAGCAGCTGCGCCGGCTTTAGCTCCGTCGGCCAGAGCTGGTTTAGCCCCAGCAGGACGGCGGCGGCATCGCTGCTGTCCCCACCCAGCCCCGAGGCAAAGGGAATCTTCTTCTCGACTTTTATAGTGGCACCTTCAGCGCACCCCTTGGCCTGCCGCAACAGCGCGGCGGCGCTGGGTATCAGGCTCTTTTCGGCAACAAAGTCGGGGTTAGCGCTTTTGACCTCGATGTCATCGCTCAAGGCAAAATCAAGAATATCGCAGAGGTCGATGGCCTGAATAACGCTGCGGATGTTGTGAAAGCCGTCGGGCCTTTTGTCCAGGACCTCCAGCGTCAGGTTTATCTTGGCCGGTGCCTTAACCGTCAGCATGTTTCTCCTCAAAAGTCCGAAATAGACTGGCCCACTCTTCGATGCTCAGCGTTTCCGCCCGCCTTTGCGGGTCTATATTGGCTTTTTGCAAAAAAGGCAGGACTAAAGCCTTTTCCCACCCCAGCCCCTTGGCCAGCGAGTTGGTCAGCTGCTTGCGCGGGGCGGCAAAGCCCGCCCGCACGGTGTCGAAAAAGCCCTTTTCGTCAACATCGACCTTTGGTTTGGGATAAACGTCTATTTTCACTATGGCCGAGCTGACCTCGGGGGCGGGGTAAAACGACTCAGGGGGGACGATACTTATTATTTTTGGCTCGCCGTAGAACTGGACGCTGACGCTAAGCAGGCTCATGTCGCCCGGCTTGGCGGCGATGGCTTCGGCGACTTCTTTTTGCACCATGACCACCATCGTCCGCGGCTTGACTGAGGCTTCAAGGAAGTGGCGCAGGACGGGCGAGGTAATGTAGTAAGGCAGGTTAGCTACCACCTTATAGTCCTGCCCCTTTATTATCTCTTTCGGTTCGGTTTTGAGCACGTCGCCATTGATTATGGTGACGTTCTTGTAAGCCGCCAGCGTCTTTTTGAGCAGAGCCGCCAGATTGTCGTCCAGCTCGACGGCAACCACCCCGCCCGCTTTTTTGGCTAACTCCCTGGTGAGGATGCCCAGCCCCGGCCCCACCTCCACCACAATGTCGTCGGATTTGAGCTCGGCGGTGGCAACGATAAGCGAAAGCACCTCACCGTCAACCAGGAAGTGCTGCCCCAGCCCCTTTCGCACCTTAAGCTCGGACTGGCGCAAAAGCCTCCTGGTCTCGGCCAAAAGCGGATTCGGGCTCTTATCCATAAAACCAATGAGGCCGTGCACCCGCCCTCGACCCAGCCCAACAGCTTGCCCGCACCAGCCAGCTCCAACCAGGTAACCCTGCGGCACCCGGGGCCTCTACTTACCGCTGCTTCCTCTCGGACCTGACGGGATTCATAGTACTCCGCCGCGCAGGACCCGGCCTTCAACACCGCTTAGCGCGGGTAGTCCCACCAGACAAAGGCCTCAAGCGGGAATTCGACCCCGCTATAGCGGATTGCGAGTTCAGGGCACCGCTGGCTCCCCGTCTAGCACGACCTCAATAGAATGCTAAACGGTGACTCCTCCTTTGTCAAGAGATAGCACCCCACCCCCAGTTTTAATCTTTTCCCACCCCACCTTGTTTAGCGTAAGTCTTGATGTCCCACCCAATACCCACCCTATAGAGGTTAGACCTCTATACACTCTTTATTGGGGGGGATTGCGCCCCTCCACCCTGATTTTATCTATACCCACCCTCCGCCCTTTTAAGGTAAAAGGGGGCTACGCCCCCTTTTAAATCCCCAGGGACGTTTGCCTACATATGTTTCAGGGGGTTTTTAAGGGGGGCAAAGCCCCCCTTTGAAAGACGTTTGTGGGTGGGCTGGTGTGGGAAGAAAGACTTGGGGTGGGGGGAGAACCTCCTAGATAAGGAGTCTATAGAGGTCTAACCCCCAAAAAAGAAAAACCCCGGAGCTTTAACGCCCCGGGGCCTCTCATCATAATCCGGTCTGTTTCTACTCTTTTGGCAGGGGTTTGCCCAGAACCGCCTCGAAAAGCTCCTCGTCTATGGGGTGCCCCTCGGCAACCATCTGGCGGTACTTGATAAAGTCGATGGTGTCCTTGCCCGTTATCTTCTTGGTGTTGAAGGCGCCGAAGCCGAGGAAGGCCTCGCCCGTCATGTTGACCGCCAGCCAATAGCGGTGGTCGTTCTTGTTCATATCCCAGAAGAACTTCTTCTTCTCGCGGATGCCGATGATGGACTTCATCAGGCAGCCCTCGAAGAGGTTGGTGAATGTCCAGAGTATCTTGTTCACCTCGTTATCGAGCGGAGTGAGGTCAACCGGCAGCGATTTGACCAGCTCGCGGGCTTTCTTAGCCTCTTCGCCGGTAACGAACTCGCCGTAGACAATCTCGCCGTCCTTGACGTATTTGTCGGTAATGACCTGCGGGTTGCGGATGTACTTGTCGCCCTGCTTGAGCACGGGCACCACCTTGCTCAGGTAGTTCTTGCGGTGCATCTTGTAGGCGCTCCACATCTCGCAGGAGATGCAGTTCCACATGGCGTCCTCGATGGTCAGCGCCCAGGGCAAAAAGTCGGAAGAGCCGCCCACCGGCGCCGAGCCGTGCCGGGGACCAGCCTGCCCGAAGATAGCCAGGTCGGAAGCCACGGCGATGTCGCAGGCGCCGCCGATTTCCTGTCCGCCGGCGACGCTCATGCCGTTCACCCTGCGGATAACCGGCTTCTGGCACATCAGGATGGAATCGACCATGCCGTTAAAGAGGTCCATGTACTGGCCGTACTCCGTCGGCTTGGTGGAATAGTATTCCGAGTATTCCTTGGTGTTACCGCCCGTGCAGAAGGCGTTCGGGCCGGCACCGGTAAACACCACCGCCACCACGGCGCGGTTCATCTGGGCGCGGTGAAAGCCAGCGATAACCCCCTTGACCATCTCCGTGGTGTAGGAGTTATACTGGGCGGGGTTGTTTAAGATAATCCAGGCGCTGTACAGCCCCTTTACCGGATTACCGCTGGGGTCGATGATGGGTTTCTCCTCGTACATGGTGCAGGGCGGCTCGGTGCCGAAATGCTCCATGCCCCAAATGTTGTGGTCTTTGACACCACCTTCTCTAGGCATCCAGTCTAGAGCCATTGCTAATACCTCCTCTATTGTTTTTTTGTTTAAAAATCAGGGGTCAGGACTAGCCTCTTGGTCAGCCCGCCCTTGTGGGCTTCCTCATAAGCCTGCTGTATTGTGCTCATCGGTCTCGTCTCGACGAAGGGCTCGATCTGTATCTTGCCCGCCATGACCAGTTTGAGGACCTCGGGGTAGTACTTGGGCAGACAGCCCCAGGAGCCCAGAATGTCGGCGTCGAAGGCCATTAATCTTGACAGGGAGTACTCGTTCTTCTGCATGCCGAAGCCGCAGATGATCAGCTTGCCCACGAAAGAGAGCAATTCCAGGCCGACAGCCTGGCCCTCGCCCGTGCCCGTCCACTCGAAAATCTTCCAGCCGTAGTTACCCGGTACGCCCTTCTCTTTGCAGTAGGCGCGGAACTCGTCGCGTATATCCCTGGGGCTCTTGTCCACCGAGCTGATGACGTGGGTGGCGCCGTAATCAAGCGCCCTCTTCAGCTTCTCCGGGTTGCGGGCGATGCCGATGACCTCTTTAGCCCCCAGCGCCCGACATATCTGGGCGGCATAGACCCCCAGCCCCCCGGTAACCCCGACAACGATGCACAGGTCGCCCGGTTTGACCCCGGCTCTCATCGCCGCCTGGTAGGGCGAGGTCACCGCGTCGGCGATGACGGCGAAATGGGAAAGGGGAACGCCTTTCCTATCGGGGATTACGCACAGGTCAGCGGCGGGGACGACGATGTGGCTGGAGTTGCCGCCGTAGATATCCATGCTGTTGCCCGGCATCTTTTGCGCCAGGCAGCGGTTGCCGCGCCCGGAAGCGCAGATGGGGCAATTGTTACAGGGCATCACCGCGGGGATGATGACCTCTTTGCCCACCCACTTGCTCTCGCCAGCGATTACGGTGCCGCTGATTTCGTGCCCCAGTGTCAGCGGCGGCTTGCTTACCGTGGGCACGCCGTCGTAAAAATAGCCCAAGTCGGTATGGCAGACGCCGCAGCCGGCAATCTCCACCAGCACCTCGCCGGGCTTGAGCTCGGGGACAGCGATGCTGGTCCTGGCCAGCTTGCCCCCTTCCACCATCTGCCAGGTTTCAATTTTGTCCGGTATTTTCGCCATTCTGATTTATCTCCTCCCTCTACAGATAATAAAATACGAGGGGCGAAACTCAATCTTAACTTCGAGCTATCACCTCCTCGCTAGAGACTCTAAAAAGCCTTAAAAAACGGGGGAATACAACAAATTAGTTTATCGTCTGAGCCCGCCTCATGTCAACAATAGAAGAGAGGCAAAGCCCATCAAACACCGTGGCTGAGACGAGCCACCAGGCGCATGGGCAGCTTTTTCTCCACCATCTTGGCCTGGGTGGCGGTGATATCGTAAGGGACGCGGTAGAGCCAGAACCTATTCTTATTGCTGTCATAGATGGCGTAGCTGGCCCTGGGGTCGCCGTCCCGCGGCTGCCCCACCGCCCCCGGGTTGACTATCAGCCGCGCCTTTTCCGGGACCAGCTCTTTATCCGGGTTAAACTGGAGGAAGGAACAGGCGCCCCCCTCATCGTAGCTAAAGGCGGCGGGGACATGGGTATGCGCCAGCAGGCAGAACTTGGTCTTGAAGTAGGCGAAGTTCTCCCGGGCGCCGCTGATGGAGAGCACGTACTCCCAGATAGGCTCTCGGGGGCTGCCGTGCACCAGGGTAAAATCGTCCCGGTTGATAACCCGCGGCAGGCTCCTGAGGTAGCTCACATCCCGCGAGTTCAGCTGCCCCGCCGTCCACTCCGTAGCCGCCACGGCGTCGGGGTTAAACTCGGCGGTATCTATCTGCCCCACCGCCGCCAGGTCGTGGTTGCCGGCCACGCAGATATGGTTGGTCTGGCGCAAGAGCTCGATGCAGTCGTGCGGGTCGGGGCCGTAGCCCACGATGTCCCCCAGGCACCATATCTCCTCCACACCCCCCCGCTGCTTAACATCGAGCAGTACCGCCGTCAGGGCCGCCAGATTGGCATGGATATCAGCAATAATGGCACAACGCATCTACACCCACTAATATACCAGTTTTTTTATGTTATGACCAGAGCCAGAGGTTAGCCCAGACGGGAAACTCCAGGGTTACCGTCGTTCCCTTGCCTGGCCTGGACTTCAAAATCAGTTTGCCCCCGATGAGCTGGGCCCTCTCCTGCATACCGGCCAGTCCCAGCTTACCGGCCACGGTCAGGTCGTCCATCCTCGCCGGCAGCTTAAAGCCCTTGCCCTCGTCCTCAACCGTCAGGACGGCTTTACCGTCGCCGAATTTCAGCGTGGCGCGGGCTTTTGACGCCCCCGAGTGCTTCCAGACATTCCTCAGCGCCTCCTGAGCGATACGGAAGACCACCAGCTCTACCTCGGGAGGCAGGCGGCGCACCGAGCCCAGCACCTTCATCTCCACCGCGATGCCGAAGTGCTCGGTCAGGTCTGAGGTCAGCCACTCCAGCGCCGGCAGCAGCCCCAGGTCGTCCAGTATCGATGGCCTCAGGTCCTGGCTGAAGCGGTGGACGCCGTCCAGCGTCTCCTTGGTCTTCTGCCGCAGCTCCTCGAAAAGGGCGCTGCTCTCCGCCGACGGGTTATCGGCGTTGGACATGAGCTTATCCACCTGACGCAAGAGAATCACCAGGTCCTGGGCAGTCTCATCGTGAAGCTCCCGGGCGATACGCCGACGCTCTTCCTCCTGGGCGCGGGTAATCTCCTGCAAATGGTTACGCAGGCGCTCCTCGGCGCTCTTCCCCTCGGTAACGTCCTCCAGCGTCTCTATCGCCCCGATTATCTCCCCATTGTTATCCTTTATCGGGCTGGCGGTAAAGTGAAGCCACCGCCCCCCCCTGCTCATCTTGGGAAACCAGTCTTCGGCTTCATAGGCGCCGTCAATCAGACCGGACTTTTTGTATTTACCCCGATAGTGCGCGGCTATCTTAGTCGGCGTTGCCCCGTCCACGATTAAATCGGCCATAACCGGCCTCTTTGCCGGGTAAAACGCCCGCCACTGCCCGTCCGTCCCGATTATCTCATCCTTCTTGATGGCCGAAAGGGACTCCAGAGCTGTGTTCCAGTGAGTAACGGTATGCTTCTTGTTGAGCACAAAGGCCGGGATAGAAGAGCCGTCGATAATCTTGGTCAGCATCCCCTCCGCGCTCCGGCGCCGGGCGATATCGCGGCGGTGGAAGTGGAACCAGAGGTTGACCACCCCGCCGATGATAATAATCCCCGCGCTCTCGAAGATGGCGTCGGGCGGGCTTGGGGAAATCCAGACAGCCCGGGGCAGCATGATGGCCAGCGCCACCCCCAGGCTGGCCAGCCCGGCTTTAAGCCCGAAGACAAGCCCCACGTAGCTTATCGGCAGCAGCAGGAAGACCCTCTCCACGGCGTGCCTGGTCAGGCCCAGGGAGGAGAGCAGCGAAGCCGAATCCGTGCCCAGTATCTGCTGCGGGTAGTGCAGGATTACGCCCAAGGCGAACATGACCACCACCAGCCAGAAACGGTGGTTAGTCATAACCCTTGACACCCGACTTAACTGGGACATACGCACCCCCGGCTGGTTTGGAAGCTCAGGGCAGGTCCTCCAGGGAAAGCCAGCCCTTGCGCAAGGCGTACAGGACCGCTTCCGTGCGCGAAGCCACCCCCAGCTTATTAAAGATGTTCCCCAGGTGCACCTGCACCGTGCGCGGACTGAGGAAAAGCTGCTGGGCGATATCCTTATTGCTCACGCCGGTGGCGGCTAACTTCAATACCTCCATCTCGCGCTCGCTTAAGGGCTCGATGGAGGGGGTCTCGGTGCTCTTGGGGGCTATCATGCGGTCAACCACGCGGCGGGCGACGACGGGGTGCAGCACCGACTCACCAGCATAGACCGCTCTGACGGCGTCAATCAGCTCCCGCACCTTCACCCCCTTGAGCAGATAGCCGGCCGCCCCCGCCTCGAGGAGGGCAAAGATATACTGGTCGTAGTCGTAGGCAGTCAGTATCAACACGGCTATGGAGGGGTTGAACTTCTTTATCTGCTTGGTCGCCTCTACCCCGTTGAGCTTGGGCATGGCGATATCCATCACCACCACGTCCGGCTTAAGCTCCCTGGCTAATTTAACCGCCTCTTCGCCATCGCCGGCTTCACCGACGACCTCCATGTCCGGCTCGCGCTGCAGAAACTCGCGGGTGCCCTCGCGCACCATCACGTGGTCCTCGGCAAGCAAAACCTTAATCTTATCCATGCCCCTGTCCCGAATCGCTGCCAATCATTATAAACCACCATACCCCCCACTTCAATAAATCGAATAAGCAAAATGGCTTATTCAAAAGCCTCCCAAATAAGCCTAATAACCGATGGCAGCCGAGGGGCGACAGGGTAAGCTATAAGAGGATGAGAGATAAGGCAGGAAGGAGACGAGGAAATGAAGACGAAGACGATAAAGGGGAAGGTTGAAGCCAAAGTCAAGGCCGGCGAAGAGCTGATTGTCGTCGCCCCACAAGAAGTCCAGGACCACCTTGAGTGGGGTAAGGCTCTCTTCGAGAAAGCCCACTACGGGGAAGCCCTGGCCGAGTTCGAGGCTGTGCTAAGGACGGCCCCAGGCAGCATCGAGACTCGCATCATGATACGCAAGACCAAGGAGGCAATCGCCCAGCCGGTGGTCGAGCCAACGGTCGAAGGAGAAACGGTTGCCGAAGAGGTCAAACCCAAGGAATGCGTCTGGATGAAGCTCGGTATGGTCTCCAACCGCTTCTGCACCAACAACTACGACTGCCTCACCTGCGAGTTCGACCAGATGATGCAGGAGAAGATGGCTAAGGGGGACGCTGCGGAGCTAGACGCCGCCCTGGAGAAATTCAAGGTACTACCCGGCAGCCAGAGGGTCTGCCGCTACGCCCTCAAGGGCAACATCGCCTACAGGCTCTGCACCCGCCTTTTCAAGTGCGAGACCTGCGAGTTCGGGCAGAACATGGAAGAAGCCACCCAGCGCAAGCTGGCTAAGCTGGCCGCCCGGCGGGAAGCCCTGACCAAAAAGACCGCCTAACCATCAACAACGATAAGTACAAAGGCAGACGCTATTTGTAGCGTCTGCCTTTTTTGTTTCCCCCAGATATGCCTTTCACCACCCCACTCTGTTGGCGAAAAGCATTTCTTTCCCACCCAATACCCGCCCTATAAGGGTGGTTCCCCTTTTATATTCCCCTTCAGGGTTACTCCCCACTCCATTTCCCCCTTGAAACTCCCAAATATAAGTTCAAGGGGTGTTTAAGAGGGGGCTACGCCCCCTCTTAGAAAGACTTCTGTTGGGTGGGACGGGCGGGACAGCAAACCTTCGCCAAACAAGGGGGCGGCGGGCGGGAATAGATAAAATCGGGGTGGGGGGAAGATTGCTTCGCTCCTCTCGCAATGACTCTCTCACCGTCACAATGTCATCCCTGCGAAGGCAGGGATCCAGACCAGTAATTAAAGGGGCTGGATTCCCGTCGGCACGGGAATGACAAACTGGGGTGGGGTGGCATCGTAACCCACAGGTCAAGGAGTTTAACTCATTAGGGCGGGCTGGGTTGGGACATCTTTACGTACGCTGACAGAGTGGGGAGGTTGGGCCATCCCCTAATAAGGAGTCTACAGAAGTCTAATCTCTATTGCCTCCTCTCCCTTGTGACCCCAAATACCCCCGTGCTATAATTTTTCCGTGAAAGTCTCCGAGTTGGGCGAATTCGGGCTCATCGACCTGCTGGCGAAAATGGTGGGCGGTGGCGACGAGCGGCTGCTCATCGGCATCGGCGACGATGCCGCCGCCTGGCAGGGCGACGACTCGATACAGCTGGCCAGCGTCGATTCCTTCATTCAAGGCGTCCACTTCACCCCGGAAACGACCCCCTGGCCCGATGTCGGCGGCAAGGCGCTGGCGGTCAATATTTCTGACATCGCCGCTATGGGCGGCATCCCCCGCTACGCCCTGGTATCGCTCTCCCTCCCCGATGACAGCCAGGTCGAGGATGTCGCCGCCCTCTACAACGGCATGCTTAAACTGGCCAAGCAATACGGCGTGACCATTATCGGCGGCGATATAAGCCAAGCCCCGCTGGTCGCCGTCACTATCACCATTCTGGGCAGCAGCCCGACGAAAAAGATACTGACGCGTTCCTCGGCCCAAGTTGGCGACATTGTCGCCGTCACCGGTCACCTGGGTGCCGCCGCGGCCGGTATGGAGCTGTTGAAGAGCCAACGTAAACTCGACCCCGAAGCCGACACCCGCCTTAAAGATGCCTTTCTCCACCCCACCCCCCGCGTCGCCGAGGGGCTCTTGCTGGTCGAGCAGGGGGTGAAAACGGCCATTGATATCAGCGACGGGCTGGTCGCCGACCTTAATCAAATATGTAAGGCTAGCCAGGTCGGCGCCCGTATCAAGGTCGAGCGCGTCCCCGTTGAGCCCACCGTTAAGACCGCCTTCAGCGAAGGAGCGCTGGAACTGGCGCTATCTGGCGGCGAAGACTACGAGCTTTTATTCACCGCCAGCAGTGAGATTATAGATAAAGTCAAAAAGGCGGCTTCCTGCCCGATAACGCCCATCGGCGAGATTGTCGCTGGCAAGAGCGTCACCCTGATTGATAAGCAGGGCAACACCTTCGAGCTGGGAAAAGCGGGCTGGGAGCACTTTTAGCCGCCCATGAAAAGGCTGGAGCTTATCACCCGCCGTCCCGAGCAGACGCAGCAGTTGGGCAGACGCCTGGGCAAAATAGCCCGCCCCGGTGACGTCATCCTGCTGGTGGGGAAGCTGGGGGCGGGCAAGACCTGCCTCACGCAGGGCATCGCCTGGGGGCTGGGCATCAAAGAATATGCCGCCAGCCCTTCCTTCGTGCTGGTCAGGGAGCTCTATGGAAGGCTGCCCCTGTATCACATAGACTTCTACCGCCTGGAAAAGCTGGAGGAGATTGCCGAGCTGGGCTTAGACGAATACTTCTACGGCCAAGGCGTCTCAGTGGTGGAGTGGGCAGAAAAGGCTCTGGAGCTTTTGCCCCCCGAAAACCTGCTCATCGAGATGGAATACCTCTCCGAAAACGAGCGCCGTCTCAAACTCAAGCCCAGCGGCCAGCGCTACCGCGAAATGGTAGTGCAGCTAAAATGATAGTAGCCATAGACAGCTCAACCGAAACCGCCAGCCTAGCGCTAGCGCAGGATAAGGTGCTGGCCGAGGTAAGCTGGCGCTGCGGGCAGAACCACAGCGTCGAGCTTTTGCCCCGCCTGACTCAGCTTTTGGAGAAAGCGAAGGTCAGCCTGAGGGACACCAGCGTCGTCATCGTGGCTAAGGGCCCCGGCAGCTTCAACGGCTTGCGCGTGGGCTTGAGCACGGCCAAGGGGCTGGCCTTCAGCCTGGGCGTCCCCATCATCGGCATCAGCAGCCTGGAAACGGAAGCCTACGGCCACGCCCAAAGCGGCTTGCCCATCTGCCCTATTTTCAACGCGGGCAGGGGCGAGATTGCCGTCGCTCTCTATCAGAAAACGAATAGCGGCTGGCATACGCTTGCCCCGGAACATATCACCACCGTCGAGGCCTTAGGAGACGAAATCACCGAAAAGACGCTCTTCTGCGGGGAATATGTAGCCACTATCGCCCGTCAGCTCAAAAAAGTGCTCAAAGAGAAAGCGGTCATCGCCCCCGACCAGATGCGCTCGGCTGTGTCGCTGATTGAGCTGGCCAAACCGAGAATCGAAGCTGGCGACTACGACGACCCCGCCACCCTGCAGCCCACCTATCTGCGGCGTCCTGCCATCACCAAGCCCAAGCGCCGTCAGAACTACGCTAAAGGAGGCTCGAAATGACGAACTGGCCTCGACTACCCTTCCACACCACCAAGGAATGCGACAAGTGCTTTGCCTGCGGCCCCAAAAACCCCATCGGCTTAAAGCTCAAATTCGACTGGGACGGCAAAGAGGTCAAGGCGAAGTTCACCCCCGGCGAATACCACCAGGGCTGGGCGGGCCTGGTGCACGGCGGCATTATCTCCTGCCTCCTCGACGAGGCGATGAGCTACGCCGCCCTTTATTCCGGGGTAAACAGCCTCACCGCCCGGATGCAGACCCGATTTAAGCGCCCCCTGCCCATCGACGAGCCGCTAACCGTCACTGGCTCGGTGACCCGCAAGACGAGGCGATTGGTGGAGACTAAAGCGGAGCTCAAGCTCGCCGACGGCACTCTGGTCGCCGAAAGCACGGCCACCATGTTCATCTTTATGGCGGGGAAGGGGACTAGGGTCAATGCCTGAGCTCGAAGCCGTTATCTGGGATATGGACGGCGTCCTCGCCGACACCGCCCCCCACCACCTCCGCGCCTGGCAGGAGACCTTTGCCAAGAGGGGCGTTAACTTCACCGAGGCTGACTTCGAGCGCGGCTTCGGCGTCAGGAACGACGCCATCATCCGAAACGTCCTGGGCGAGCAGACAACCGACGCCGAGATAGAGACCATCGCCCGCGAGAAAGAAGCCACCTTCCGCCGCATCATCGGTAGCGATATAAAGCCACTACCCGGTGCCCTGGAACTGGTCAAAGCCCTCAACGAACGCGGTGTCAAGATGGCTATCGCCTCTTCAACGGTGATAGAAAACATCCGCCTCATCGTGGGCAGCCTGGGCATCGAAAAGTACTTCGAGGCAATTATCACCGGCCACGACGTCACCGAGGGCAAGCCCAGCCCCCAGGTCTTTCTCAAAGCGGCGCAGAGGCTCGGCGTAGAACCCCGAAATTGCCTTGTCTTCGAGGATGCGGTGGCGGGGGTAAAGGCGGCCAAGAGCGCGGGTATGCACTGCGTCGCCATCACCAGCACCCACCCCCGAGAAAAGCTCGCCGAAGCCGACCTCGTCGTTGACTCGCTGGAAGAGGTTAGTGTTAAAGATTTAGAGAAACTGGTTCGTTCCCCCTGACCCTATTTGCCAAAAACCACCGTAACCTAGTATCCTCTATAAGAAAGCTGCGGGAGCGCACGCCCCATTGTCATTGCGAGCGAAGCGAAACAATCTCCCGGGGGCAGTGGGGCGGCGTATCCCAGAAGGAATTCTAGAGGGAGAATCCCCTCTAAGGGTGGGCAGGGCGGGTCAGAAAGACGTTCGCCAACGGAGTGAGGTGGTGAGTGGAAGAGTCTCAAAAAACTGAAGGTCACCGGTGATTAAAAGGCTCTTTGCCGAGACGAAAGCCTCTGAATAAATAAGGGGAGTTTAAGAGGGGCGCAGCCCCTATTTAAAAAATTCGTCCCCCTCTCCCTGCGAGGGAGAGGGGAAATAAATACGGGTTCCCTGAAAAATCACAGATTTTTTAGGGCAAATACAGGGGGTGAGGGTGATAAAATGGAACGTTCTTTAGTCCTGGTCAAACCCGACGCCATGAAAAGAGAACTGGCGGGCGTCATCATCGCCCGCCTGCAAAAGCTGGGCCTGAAATTGGTGGCATTGAAAATGCTCCACGCCGATAAAGCCTTAGCCCGTAAACACTACGCCGTCCACAAGGACAAGCCCTTCTACAAAGACCTGGTAAACTATATCACCTCCGCCCCCATCCTCGCCTGCGTCTTCGAGGGCAGGGACGCCGTGGCTATTATAAGGAAGGCGATGGGCGCCACCGACCCGGCAAACGCTGAAAAGGGCACGATACGTGGCGATTACGGTGAAAGTTTGGAGAGAAACAGCGTCCACGGCTCGGACTCGCCCGAAAACGCTGAAATAGAGATAAGCCTCTTCTTCCACCCCGACGAAATATACAGCTACTGAATCCGCAGCACCGGTTTCGCTTCCCGCCAGAGCTCGTCGAGCTGGTAGTAGTCGCGCTCAAAGGGGGCGAAGATGTGGACGATAACAGCGCCGAAATCCAATAAAAGCCACCCCGACTCTATCGTCCCCTCGCGGTGGTCGGGCAAAATGCCCGCCTTCTTCAGGCGGTGCCCCACCTCTTCGTAGATGGTCGAAAGCTGCCTCTCGGAATCGCCGCTGCAAATCACAAAATAGTCGGCGAAGCTGCAGACCTCGCGGGTGTCCAGCAAAACAATGTCAATCGCCTGCTTGTCAGCGGCAGCCTCCACCGCCTGTCGCGCCACTTCTAACGATTCCAGAAGCCAGCCTCCCTACTCAATAATATTATAGCATAATGCACCCCTTGACTTTCCTGTCATTGCGAGCCGAAGGCGAAGCAATCTCTCCCTCCCCACCTTGTTTAGCGTACGTGTTATTGTCCCACCCAATACCCACCCTATAAGGTTGGTACCCCTTATATATCCCCCTTTGGGGTTGGATTTACCCCACCCTATATGGGGGGTGTCTAAGAGGGGCGTAGCCCCTCTTAATTCCTTAAAGGGCGGCGGGCGGGTATAGATAAAATCGGGGTGGGGAGGACTCCCCCAAATAAGGAGTCTATAGAGGTCTAACCTCTGTAGGGCGGGCTGGGTGGGACGAAACAACGTACGCTAAACAAGGTAGAGTGGTGGGTGACACCCCCTCTTAACATCCCCCTAACAATTCTATTCTATGCTATAATTATGTTAAGCATCGGGATAATTGAAATGAAAGAACTGCTCTTCGGCACTGGCGGCACCCCCCACTCCGCCAAGACCCAATCGGCCATAGACGGCATCAAGCGCATCGCCGAGCTGGGCTTAGGCTGCATGGAGCTTGAGTTCGTCTACGGCGTCAGGATGGCGGAAAACAGTGCCCGCCTGGTGGCGGAAACGGCGCAGAGCCTGGGCGTCAAGCTCTCGGCGCACGGCCCATATTATATCAACCTCAACGCCCGCGAGCCGGAAAAGGTAGCCGCCAGCCAGGAAAGAATCATCCAGACCGCCCGCATCGGCGCCCTCTGCGGCGCCCAAAGCATCGTCTTCCACGCCGCCTTCTACCTGGGCGACCCACCGGAAAAAACCTACCAGGCGGTGAAGAAAAACCTGGCCGAGGTCATGAAAACGCTCAAAAAAGAAGAAAACAAGGTATGGGTCAGACCCGAGGTCATGGGCAAGACCAGCCAGTTCGGCGACATCGACGAAATCATCCGGTTATGCAACGAGCTGGAGAGGGTCAGCATCTGCATGGACTTTGCCCACTGGCACGCCCGCATCGGGCGGGCCAACTCCTACCCCGAGTTCGTCGCCGTTCTGGAGCAGATTAAAAACGGGCTGGGGGACGGGGCCATAGCCAACATGCATATCCACGTCTCCGGCATCGCCTACGGCCAGAAGGGGGAGCGTAGGCACCTCGACCTTGAGGAGTCTGACCTAAACTACACCGAGCTCCTCCAGGCACTCAAGGACTACAAGGCTGGGGGGCTGGTCATCTGCGAAAGCCCCAGCCTGGAAGCGGACGCCCTGCTCCTCCAGGAGAGCTACCACCGCCTCTAAAGCAGCCTAATTTCGCTATTGACAGCGCCGTCTGGTATAATATAGGATACGAGTCTTAAAAATGAAATCTAACTGGATGCGCAACAGCTTAATATACATCATCCTTCTGGTGGCGGCGGTCGTCCTCCTCTACCAGCTCTTCCCGACGTCTTCCAAGCCGACTGAAGTCGGCTTAGACCAGGCCATCACCATGTCCCAGGACGGCGAGATAGCCGCCATAACGGTGGACAACGAAGAGCTGCTCCTCACCACCCTCGACGGCCGGGAGCTCAAGACCGCCATCGGCAACCTCACCCTGGTCGACCTTCAGGAGCTGGGCTTAAACCTTGTGGGCGTGGACTACGATGTCAAGCCTTCGGGCTTCGATTGGGGCAGCCTGCTCATCGGTTTCCTGCCCTTGCTACTCTTCGGCGCCCTCATCTTCTTCCTCTTCCGTTCGGCGCGGGGGGCTAACTCTCAAGCGATGAACTTCGGGCGCAGCCGCGCCCGCCTTCTGCAGGGCAGCACGCCCACCGTTACCTTTGACGACGTCGCTGGCGTGGAAGAAGCCAAACAGGAGCTGACTGAGGTCGTCGAATTCCTTAAATCCCGAGAGAAGTTCCAGAGCCTGGGGGCGCGCATCCCCAAGGGCATCTTGCTTATCGGCCCCCCGGGCACGGGTAAGACGCTACTGGCTAGAGCCGTAGCCGGTGAAGCCGGTGTCCCCTTCTTCTCCATCAGCGGCAGCGAGTTCGTCGAGATGTTCGTCGGCGTCGGCGCTTCCCGCGTGCGCGACCTCTTCGACCAGGCCAAGCGCAACACCCCCTGCATCATCTTTATCGACGAGATTGACGCCGTCGGCCGCCATCGCGGCGCCGGCTTGGGCGGTGGCCACGACGAAAGGGAGCAGACCCTCAACCAGATTCTGGTGGAGATGGACGGCTTCGACACCAACACCAGCGTTATTATTCTGGCGGCGACCAACCGCCCCGATATACTTGACCCCGCCCTGCTCCGCCCCGGGCGCTTCGACCGCCGGGTGATTCTGGACCGCCCCGACATCAACGGGCGGACGGCAATACTCAAGGTCCACTCCAAGGGCAAGCCCCTGGCTGACGAGGTCGATTTAGAGGTGCTGGCCAAGCAGACGGCGGGCTTCAGCGGCGCCGACCTGGCCAACCTGGTCAACGAAGCCGCCATCCTGGCGGCTCGCCGCGGCCAGAAGACCATCAAGATGGAAGACCTGGAAGAGTCCATAGACCGCGTGATGGCCGGCCCGGAGAGAAAGAGCCGCCGCATCAGCCCCAAGGAAAAGGAAATCAGCGCCTACCACGAAGCGGGGCACGCCCTGGTGGCCAGGCTTTTGCCCAACGCCGACCCGGTGCATAAGGTCTCCATCGTGGCACGGGGAATGATGGGCGGTTACACCCGCCTTCTGCCCACCGAAGACCGCTACCTGATGACCCGCTCCCAGTTCAAGGATATGATCGCCACCCTCCTAGCGGGACAGACCGCCGAGGAGTTAATCTTTAACGAGATGACCACGGGCGCCCAGAACGACATCGAAGAAGCCACCAAGCTGGCGCGCAAGATGGTAACGTCATACGGGATGAGCGAGAAGCTGGGCCCCCGCACCTTCGGCCGCAAAGAGGAACTGGTCTTTCTGGGCCGTGAAATCTCGGAGCAGCGGGACTACAGCGAGAAGGTCGCCCAGGATATTGACGAAGAGGTTTACAGCATCATCGAGAAAGCCCACGAAGAAGCCAAAAGCCTGCTCACCAAGAACAAGAAGCGGCTGATTCACGTCGCCGAAAAAATCATCGCCCTGGAAACCTTAGAAGGCGAAGAGCTGGAGCTGGCTTTCACCGAACCCCTTACCGTCAAGCCCAAGGCCAAGGAGACCCCAGCCGTCCAGCCCGTCGCCGAGCCGCCCGAGGCAAAGACGAAGACAGTCGTCGAGAAAACGGCTCCACCCCAGATTATACCCAAGCAGGCGCCGGCATCTTCATAGGGAGAAGCCGTGATTGAGATTACCACCAAGCCCATCTTCGTGGAGTCCGTCGTCAATCGCATCAAGACCTCCGGCAGCGGCTGCGTGGCCGTCTACGTCGGGCTGATTCGCAATAAATCTCAGGGTAAGCAGGTTGCCTCCGTGGAATATGCCGACACCAGGGGCACGGCCAAGGCTGACCTAGAGAAGATAGCCGGTGAGATTCGTCGCCAATGGACAGTGGAGGGCATTACCATCTGCCACCGCATCGGCAGGCTTGAGGTGGGCGACATCAACTTCCTGGTGGCTATCGCTGCCGCCCACCGCCAGGAAGGCTTCGCCGCCTGTCAGTACGCCGTCGACCGCTTCAAGGAGACCCTCCCCACCCGCAAAAAAGAAAGCTACCGCGACGGCAGCAGCCATATCGAAGGGGACTAGCGCCCCCCTATTTCTTGCGGCTTATCACCAAATCGGCCAAGTCCCTTAACGCCTGACGGCTGGGCTTATCGGGCAGCTTCCCCAGGTAGCGGCAGGCCTGAGCACAGTATTCCGAGGCAAACTGGTAGCATTGCTTGACGATAGGCGATTGCTCCACCATTTCTATTGCCCGCCTGATTTTGGCCCGTTTATCGTCTTCGGGCATATCGGGGTTACGAAATAGCTCTTTTACCGGGTTATCGTCGGGGTATTGCTCCAGCAGCAGCATGGCCGGCAGCGTCAGCGTCCCCTGGGAAAGGTCGGAGCCGATGGGCTTACCCATCTCTTCTTCGGTGCCCACGAAATCGAGGATGTCGTCCACAATCTGAAAGGCGACGCCCAGGTTAAAGCCGTAGTCCTTGAGAATCTTTACCGAAGCTTCGGGCGCTTCACTCAATATTGCCCCCGAAATCGTCGCCAGCGAAAAGAGCGAGGCGGTCTTGCCGGCGATTCTCTCCAGGTAGTGCTCACGGGTCTGCTCCAGCCTAAAGGCGTCATTGATCTGCACGATTTCTCCGCTGGATATGGTCTGCAGGGTATGGCTGAAGAGCTTTATCACCCGCAGGTTACCGGTATCGGCGGCGAACTCGCCCGCCCGGGCGAAGACGAAGTCCCCCAAAAGCACCGCCCTTTCCTCCCCCCACACCTGGTTGACGGTAGCCCGCCCCCGCCGCACCGCCGACTTATCGATGGCGTCGTCATGCACCAGGGTGGCGGTATGCATCAGCTCGACGGCGGTGGCCATGGGCAGCAGAAGGTCGAGGTTGTATTTGTAAAACCTGCCCGACAGCAGGTTCAGCGCGGGACGAATGCCCTTGCCCCCCTCCAAAATGTGCCGCAGCATCTCGGCCAGGGGCGGGTAAGCGACCTCGGCCACCGATTCCAGCTGGCGCCTGACCTTGGCCAGGTCCTCCGCCACCAGTTGGTAGATTTCCTCCAGCTCCAAAGCTCTCCTTTATCTGATGGGCAGCTTAAACAGGCTTATTGTGTTCTTAGCCGCCGCCTCCGCCA
>DAOUMR010000133.1:0-4315 GCA_034409905.1 Dehalococcoidales bacterium
AAGAACGTTTACGAAGATTTTTTGAGACTGACCGGATTCGAGGAAGCCGAGATACCCAAATACCTGCCCGAGTGGAAAAAGGCGTCGGCCAAGCTGGGCTTAACCGAAGAGGACGTCAGGTTCGCCACCGAGAAGCAGCTCCCGACCTATTTCGCCATAGAGATGAAGGGCATAAGGAAGCTGCTGGGCTGCTTCGTCAGGGAGACGATAGATTTGACCAAAGCCAGCGAATACAAAAGCAAAGGGGTAAAAATCGTCTACGGCATCCTGCCTGCCATTTTGCATTTTTACTACGCCCTTAAATTGACGGCGCCGCAAAAGGTGTTCGTTTCCTTCCCCGACATATTTTTGACCATGGTCTTAAACGGCTTCTTCCACAAGCTCTCCCCCTACCTTGAGGAAGCCGAAAAGGCGGGTATCCCCTACGGCTGCCGCCACTGTGCCCTGAACAAGACGCGCTACGCCGCCCGCCGCCTGGGCGTTATCCCCTCCCCCGACATCAACTGGATATGGGGCTTTATCTGCGACGAAGCCCCCAAGACCGACGAATTTATCCGCCTTTACCACGACCCCGAATGGAAGACCTATATCACCCGCCTGCCCCACGACCAGCCCCTGGGCACGGTTGAGGACGAGGTCATCGAGCGCGTCGAGTATTTAGCCGCCCAGATGAAGGACGGCTTCGAGTTCGCCCAAAAGGAAATCGGCATCAAAGTGCCCGAAGCCAGGATAATGGAGGTCATGGCTTACTGGCAGCGCTACGGCGCTAAGCTGGCCGAGCTGGGCAAGCTGATGACCACCGACCCCCAGCCTCTGGGTGCCGTCAGCGGCCGCCTCTTCTGGGAGGGCTTATTCACGCCCTTAAACACCGGCATCGAGGGCATGGAGGAGGCGTTGGACATCACCCTCCAAGAGGTCAGGCAGAGGGTGGCCCAAAAGAAGGGCATACTGCCCGTGGACGCCCCGAAATTACTCATCTACAGCCTCCACCCCACCGTCCCCTGGGTGGCCAAGATTTTCGAGGAAAACGGCGTTGGCATCCCCTTGAGCGAGTTCTTCATCCAGACCAAGAAACAGCTTAATCCGCCCAGCTTTAGTGACCCCTACATGGCGGCGGCAGAGGGCTGGCTGCGCACTTCGGGCATGGTCAACCCTGGCTACCAGTCGGAGCAAATCTGCGAGAAGCTGGAAACCCACAACTTCGACGGCATGGTCTTCGGGCTAATGGACTTCGACCGCTGGCTGGGCAGCAGCCACCGCCTGCTGGCGCGGATGGTCGAGGAAAAGACCGGGCTGCCCGTATTTTATATCGAGGGCGACAACTGGGATGATAGGGACTACAGCCTGGAAGCCCTGAGGACGAGAATCGAGAGCATATGCGAAATAATGAAGATGAGGAAGGCCTGAAGGTGTTTGCCGGCATTGATATAGGCTCAGTCAGCACCAAGGCGGTGCTTATCAATGAAAAGGGAGAGGTATTGGCCTTCTCCCTGATACCGACGGGCTACGACCGCCAGAAAAGCGGCGAAAAGGCTCTAAAGCTGGCTCTGGATAAAATAGGTAAAACGCAAAAAGACGTTGAGTATATCATATCAACGGGCTACGGCCGCCGCGCTTTTAATTCGGATAAGGCGCTGCCCGAGATAATCTGCCACGCTAAGGGAACCAGGGCGTTATTCCCCCAAGCCAGGACGATTATCGATATCGGCGGGCAGGACAGCAAGGTAATACAGCTCGACGAGGCGGGCATGGTGGCCAGGTTCGAGATGAACGACAAGTGCGCCGCGGGCACGGGGCGATTTTTGGAGGTCTTGACCGAGAGAATCCTGAACCTCCCCATCGAGGAGCTGGGACCACTCTCCCTGAAGTCAAAAAACCCCTGTACTTTAAGCAGCGTTTGCACCGTCTTTGTCGAATCCGAGGTGCTTTCCCTATTATCGGAGCACAAGGCGCGGGAGGACATCGCCTACGGCATCAGCCGCGCCATCGCTCGGCGGGTAGTCGGCATGGGCGCGGGGGGACAGGTCGATTACAAGGAGCCTGTCGTCTTTTCGGGAGGGGTAGCCAAGAACGTGGGCGTAGTCAAGGCGATTGAGGAAGAGCTGGGTAAGAAGGTGATAACCCCGCAGGAGCCCCAGATAACGGCGGCATTGGGGGCGGCTATCCTGGCCCAAGAGCCAGGGCGCTCTTAGCGCCCGCTAACCAGTCGTATCAGGTAACGGTAGGCCCGGGTCTTGCGGACAAAGCCCATAACACCCTGCGGTGCCAGTAACATTATGCCGACCAGTATGGCGCCCTGTATAATCAGGCTGATTTCGGCGTATCTGGCCAGCACGAAGTACAAAACGACAACGACAATCGTGCCGAAGACCGGCCCCTCTTCCGTGCCTTCCCCCCCGATAACGGTAGCCAGCATTATTACGACCAGCCACCGTACGCTGAAAGCACTGACCGGCTCGATGAACCCCTGGTAAAGGTAGAAAATGCCGCCGGCTAGTCCGGTCACGAAGGCAGCGATGACAAAGGAGCTCAACTTCAGGTTGAAAACGTTTATGCCACTGCTGGCGGCGGTGCTTTCGTTATCACGGATGGCCGCCAGCCCCGAGCCCAGCTTGGAACGCAGGATATAGCGCATCAGGAAGACCGAGGCAACCCCGATAGCCAGAGCCAGCCAGTAAGTATGAGACCCAGAAACGTCGGCTATACCTTTAATCGGATAGCCCGCCCCCCCACCGTATACCGGCCTGCCGATGGGCGACCAGATGGTAAAGACATACCTCAATACCTCGGGCAAGACCAGTGTCCCGATAGCGAAATATATACCTTTAAGCCTGAAGACAGGGAAGGATACGAGCGCGGCAAATACCGCCGCCACGATGCCGCCGATGATTATCCCCAGATACCAGGGCAGACCGAACCAGCTGCCTATGGCCAGGGTGTAGCCCGCCAGCCCGATAAAAGCCGCCGGGCACAGGGATACCAGGCCACTGTAACCGGCCAGCAGATTCCACATATTGGCCATGCTTAGGTAGATGAAGAAGAGAAAGAGGTAGAGGATCCAGACGCGGGGTACCCCTATTACCGGAAATAGCGCCAGCACCACTATGACCGCTAACAGCGGCATCCATACCCTTCGCTGTCGAGGCATGGTAACTTTCATGTTCCTCCTAACGGCCAAATATACCCCGTGGTATCACGGCTAAAACCACCAGCACCATAACGTAAGCCACCAGCATCTGAGCGGCAACGCCAAAGAAATAACCGCCGAGAGTCTGAGCCAAGCCAAAGGCGATACCCCCCACGAAAGTCCCCACGATACTGCCCAGACCACCCAGCACGACCACGCCGAGGGCGATTATCAGGAAAGACATCCCCGATATCGGCGTAAAGGAAAAGGTCAACCCTAGGAATATGCCGGCTACAGCCGCCAGCGCCATGGAGATGGCGAAGGTGTAGGCATAGACCCGGTCGGTGTTTATCCCCATAAGGTGAGCCGTTCTCCTGTCCTGGGCGGCGGCCCTTATCGCCCGGCCCAGGTACGTTTTCTTCAGGAACAGGTGGATAAAAACCATAACGGCGGCGGCGGCTAAGAAATCCAGCAGATAGACCAGCGGAATGTGAATCGGCCCGGCACTGAGGCTTTCCAAGGCGTAGGGGGTGGTCAAGCCCCGGGCCATAGGCGTCCAGATAAGCTGGTAGGTGCTCTGCAGGATTATGGAAATCCCGAAAGCGATTATCAGGGTGGCGTCCATTGATATCTTGAAAGCCCGATTGAGCAGGAATTTTTGAATGGCAAAACCGATGCCGAACAAAAGGGGCATGCCCGCCACCAGGCTTAGGATGGGGTCGATGCCGAAGACGGTCATGGCGACATAGCCGAAGTAGCTGCCCAGTATGACCAGGTCGCCGTGGGCTATATTTATCTCCTTGACCACGCCGAAAACCAGCGAAAGGCCCAGGGCGATTACCGCGTACAACCCGCCCAGCAGAATCCCCATCACTATAGGCGTGGCTAAATCAGATAATAAGTCCATAAATAAGCTGTCCTAATCTCAAGTGCCAAAGTAGGCTTTTTTGACCCTTTCTTCTTCACGGAGCTTGGCCACATCGCCGCTTAAAACAACGCGCCCTACTTCCATAATATAGGCCCTGTCGGCTTCGGTAAGGCTTCGCCTTACATTCTGTTCGACGAAGAGGATAGTAATACCCCTGTTTCGGATTTCCCGCAAAATCCGGTAAAGTTCGTTAATCAGTATGGGGGCAAGCCCCAGAGACATTTCATCAAGGAGTATGAGCTTGGGGTCGGACATTAAGC
>DAOUMR010000134.1:0-11184 GCA_034409905.1 Dehalococcoidales bacterium
TAGACGGCAAGTCGCTGACCTTCGAGCAGGCCGCCGAGGTCATGGAGGAAATCACGACTGGAGAAGTGACCCCAGCCCAGTTCGGCGCCTTCGTCACCGCTTTAAGAATCAAGGGCGAGAGCGCCGAAGAGATTGCCGGCCTGGCCAGCGTCATGCGGGCCAAGTCGGTTCGCGTGGAGACGAACGAGCCGGTGATTGACATCGTGGGCACGGGCGGCGATAACTCCCATAGCTTTAACATCTCCACCGCCGCCGCCTTCGTCGCCGCCGGTGCCGGAATCAAGGTAGCCAAGCACAACAACCGCGCCATGACCAGCCAGTGCGGCAGCGCCGATGTCCTGGAGGCTTTGGGGATGAAGATTGAGCTTAACGCTAATCAGGTCAAAGACTGCATCGAAAAAGTCGGCATCGGCTTCATGTTCGCCCCCCTCTTCCACCCCTCGATGAAGTTCGCCGCCGCCCCCCGCCGCGAAATTGGCATCCGCACCGTCTTCAACATCCTCGGCCCTCTGACCAACCCGGCCTTGGCCGAAGCCCAGGTCTTAGGAGTAGCCAGCACCGAGTTGGGCGAAAAGATGGTTCAGGTATTACAGCGCCTGGGGACGAAGCGGGCGCTGGTCGTCCACGGCCTGAACGGTATGGACGAAATCACGGTGGCGGGCAAATCGCGCGTCTGGGAGCTAAGCGACGGCGAGATAACTGAATACGATGTATCACCCAGCGACTTTGGCATAGCGGAGGCCAAAATTGAGACACTGGTCGGCGGGACTTCTGAGGAGAACGCCAAAATACTGCGCTCGGTGCTGGAGGGAGAAAAAAGCCCCCGCCGGGACGCGGTGTTGCTCAACGCCGCCGCCGGCATCGCCCTGAGTCAGAAGAACAAAGGCGTCCCCGCCCTGAAGGAGAGCGTCCAAATCGCCATAGAGACGATAGACAGCGGCAAGGCATTGGAAAAACTGGAAAAGCTCATCAGCTTAAGCCAGAGCTACGGATAGGAAAATGTTTTTAGACAAAATCGTCGCCCTAAAACGAAAGGAGCTGGAGGAGAGGCAGAAGGCTATGTCTATGTCGGCGCTTAATGACGCTATTAGGCATAAGCCAGCGCCATTTGATTTAGCCAAAGCACTGAAAAGCGAAGGCGTCAGCCTCATCGCCGAGATTAAGCGCGCTTCCCCCTCAAAAGGCATGCTCAACCCAGATTTGGACCCAGTCGCATTGGCTAAGACCTACGCCTCCTGCGGTGCGGCGGCAATATCGGTGCTCACCGAGGAAAATTATTTTATGGGCAGCGGTCAAGACCTGGAAGCGGTCAAAAAGGCACTACCCAGCGTCCCCATATTGTGCAAGGACTTTATCCTTAAGCCCTATCAGGTCCTGGAAGCGCGCGCCTGGGGCGCCGATGCCGTGCTCCTCATTGTGGCTATTCTCGATGACAGCGCACTTAAAGAGCTAATCACCGTAAGCCACAAGCTGGGTATGCACTGCCTGCTTGAGGTGCATGATAAAGACGAACTAAAGAGGGCCTTAAAATATGACGCCCAGCTCATCGGCATCAATAATCGCAATTTGCAGACGCTGGAGGTGGACATCAACGTTACCAAAGAACTGCGCCCCCTTGTCCCCCCCGGGCGCCTTGTCGTCAGCGAAAGCGGCATCAAGGGTCGAGACGACATCGAGAAGCTGAAGGAGTGGGGAGTCGATGCGGCCTTAATCGGCGAGGCGCTGGTCACCGCCCAAGACATCCCCGCCAAAATAAAGGAGCTGTTATGACGCGGGTCAAGATTTGCGGCATTACCGATGTTTCTTATGTCGAGGTAGTAGCCGAGGCGGGCGCCGACCTTATCGGCGTCGTCTTCGCCCCCTCCCCCCGCCAGGTCACCCCGGAAAAGGCCAAGGAGATAGCGTCGGCGGCTAAAAAACAGGGGCTGGCTGTGGTCGGCGTCTTCGTCAACACCCCCGCCAGCGAGATTAACGCCCTGACTACAGCCTGCGGGCTGGACTGGATTCAGCTCAGCGGCGACGAAGACATGGACTGCTGCCGCCAGGTGCGCCAGCAGCTCATCAGGGCAATACACATCGCCCCCGACTGGGACGAAGAGCAGCTTTTAGCCCACCTGGAGAGCCACCAGATGAAGCTGCGCTATCATTCCCACGTCTACCTGCTCGATACCCATGTCGAGGAAAAATACGGGGGCACGGGGCAAAGCTTTAGCTGGACTATCGCCAGGCGGGCGGCGGCAAGATACCCGGTAATCATCGCCGGCGGGCTCGACCCCGAAAACGTTGCAAAAGTGGTCGCCGAGCTCAAGCCCTGGGGGGTCGATGTCTCCAGCGGCGTGGAGAGCGGCGGAGCTAAAGACATTAAGAAAATCAAGGCTTTTATAAAAGCGGCCAAGAGCTTAAGGCCTTAACCAAAGGAGGACAGTGAGATGTTAGTGGTAATGAAAAACGACGCTACCGAAGCCCAGGTGAAGGCGGTCATCAAGGAGATAGAGCGGATGGGCTACCGCGGCGTGCCCATGCCCGGCGCTCAGCGCACGGCGGTCTGCATCATCGGCAACACCGGTCCCGTTGACGATTCCGGACTCATAATACTGGAGGGAGTCAAAGAGACGGTCAGGGTCACCAAGCAGTACAAGCTGGTCAGCCGCGAAACGCACCCCCAGCCCACCACCATCACCGTCGGCGACGTCAAGATTGGCGCCGCCAGGCCGGTCATCATGGCCGGGCCCTGCGCCGTGGAAAGCGAGGAGCAGGCGCTCACCATCGCCCGCCTGGTCAAGAAAAGCGGTGCCGAGGTCTTTCGCGGCGGCGCCTTCAAGCCCCGCACCTCCCCCTACAGCTTTCAGGGACTGGGCGAAAAAGGCTTGAAAATCTTAGCCAAGGTCCGCGACGAGACCGGCTTAATGATTGTCACCGAGGCTATCGACGAAAACAGCCTGGAGCTGGTGGACAGATACGCCGATATTATTCAGATTGGCGCCAGGAACATGCACAACTATTCTCTGCTGCGCCAGGCGGGCCACGCCTCGAAACCGGTACTGCTCAAGCGCAGCTTTGCCGCCACTATCGAAGAGTGGCTCATGGCGGCGGAGTACATCAGCTCGGAGGGCAACAGCCGGGTAATCCTCTGCGAGCGCGGCATACGCACCTTCTCCGATAACACCCGCAACACCCTCGACCTGGCCGCCATCCCCTCGGTGAAGCAGGTCAGCCACCTGCCCGTCATCGTTGACCCCAGCCACGCCGCCGGACGGCGGGACTACGTCATTCCCCTCTCCAAGGGGGCTATCGCCGTCGGCGCCGACGGCCTCTTAGTCGAGGTGCACCACGACCCGCCCCACGCCCTCTCCGACGGGATGCAGTCATTGTATCCCGAGCAGTTCGACGAGCTGATGAAAGAGATAAAGGGGCTAGCGCCATGAAAGCCAGCCATACCATCAAACTGGGGTCGAGCCGGTTTTGCCCGATTACCGTCGGCGACGGCTTAATCGAGCATCTGGCGGAGTATTTTGATTTCAGCGGCTACTCCGGCATAGTGCTTATCACCGACACCGTCGTCAACCGCCTCTACGGGCAAGGCGTTCTGGCGACACTCAAGGCGACGGGCAAGAAGGTCTCGCTTTTCACCCTGCCCACCGGGGAAAAGGCAAAGTCGCTGGGCACCGTTGAGCGCGGCTACAGGTCCCTCTTAGACAACAGGGTTGACCGCAAGGGCTTAATCTGCGCCCTCGGCGGTGGCGTGGTCGGTGACACGGCCGGATTTATCGCCGCCAGCTACCTGCGCGGCATCGACTACATCCAGCTGCCCACCACCCTCCTCGCCCAGGTGGACAGCAGCCTCGGCGGTAAGGTCGGCGTCAACTTCGAGGGCAAGAAGAACATGGTCGGCAGCTTCTACCAGCCCCGGGCGGTTATCGCCGATGTCGCCCTGCTGGAAACTTTGCCCCCCGCCGAGATGACTAACGGCCTGGCCGAGGTCATAAAATACGCTATCGCCATGGACGAGGGGCTATACCGTATGTTGGAGAGTAAAGCCGACGCCAGTTTCAGCACCGCCGAGCTGGCTGAAATCGTGATGCGCTGTTGCCGCCTCAAAGCGAATATCGTAGAGATTGACGAGACGGAGCAGACAGGACAAAGGGCCATACTTAACTTCGGCCACACCGTCGGCCATGCTTTGGAAGCGGTCAGCGGCTTTAAGGGAAGCCACGGCCAGGCGGTGGCGGTGGGCATGGTCGCCGCCGCCGGAATCAGCCAGCAACTGGGTATGCTTAAAGCCAGCGACATTCGGAGCATCCAGAGCCTCATCGAGGAGTTCGGGCTGCCCACATCCTGTCCGGGGCTAAGCCCCGAGGCCTTAAGCGAATTTATCCGTTTCGACAAGAAAACGACGCTGGGCCAGACCCGCTGGGTCTTGCTCGAAGGCATTGGCCGGGGAATAACCGGCCAGACGGTAGCGGAAGACATCGTCAAAAAGGTGCTCAAGGAGCTATGCCATGAAAATACTGGTCATTAACGGTCCCAACCTCAATATGCTGGGCAAAAGAGACCCGGAGCACTACGGCACGGACACCCTGCCCGAGATAGAGTGGGCGCTCACCGAGAAGAGCCAATCGCTGGGCTGCGAGCTTTGCTTCTTCCAGTCCAACCACGAAGGCGCCATCATCGACTTCATCCAGGAGCAGGCCGGGGGCGCCGACGGCATCCTCATCAACCCCGCCGCCCTCACCCACTACGGCTACTCCCTCCACGACGCCCTGCTTGACGCTGGATTACCGGTAGTCGAGGTGCACCTTTCCGATATTCAGAACCGAGAGGAATGGCGCAAAATATCGGTCATCGCCGATGTCGCCATCAAGCAGTTTAGCGGCCTTAAGAAACAGAGCTATATCCTGGGTCTGGAAGCCCTGGTCGAGCATATCAAAGGGAAGAAAAAGTGAGACTAAAGATAACGCCGTCACCACTAACGGGCGAGCTTTCGGCCCCGCCCTCCAAAAGCTACACCCATCGGGCGCTGATTCTGGCCTCGCTGGCGGCGGGGGAAAGCGTCATTGAAAACCCCCTGCTCGCCGATGACACCCGCTACACCATAGAAGCCTGCCGCGCCCTGGGTGCCGACGTTAAAATGCGAGACGATAGTCTTGCCGTCAAAGGCACGGGCGGCAAAATCAGCCTTGAAAAAGAAAAAATCTTCGCCGGCAATTCGGGCAGCACTATCCGCATGATTGCCCCTTTGGCGGCTATGGCACAGACGAAGGTCATTTTAGACGGCGATGATAGACTGCGCCAGCGCCCCATGGGCGATTTACTCTCGGCGCTACAGAGTCTGGGGGTCCACGCCCGCTCCCTGAACAATAACAGCTGCCCCCCCATCGAGATTCAAGGGGGAGAGTTTAAGGCAAACCAGGTATCCCTCTCCGGAAAAATCAGCTCCCAGCCCGTGAGCGCCCTGTTAATGGTTGCCCCCTGCACCCGAGGGGGCTTGAGCATCAAAATCGCCGGCGGGCTTCGCTCCCGGCCCTATATTGACATCACCCTGGACATTATGCGCGCCTTCGGCGTGGCGGCGGTCAACCGCGACTACAAAGAGTTTCTCATCGAAGGCGGACAGGCCTATCAAGCCCGCCGCTACCGCATCGAGGGCGACTATTCCTCAGCCGCCTATTTCCTGGCCGCGGGCGCTATCGGCGGAAGACCAATAACCGTCACCAATCTGAGAAAAGATTCGGTGCAGGGCGACAGACGCCTGCTCAACATCCTGGAAAGGATGGGCGGTGCGGTTGACTACCAGAAGGATTCGGTGAGAGTCCAGCGCCGTGGTGCGCTCAAAGGCATTACCATAGACATGAGCGACTACCCCGACCTTGTCCCCACCCTGGCCATGGTCGCCGCCTTTGCTGAAGGTAAGACCGAGCTAACCAATATCGCCCGCCTGCGTTTTAAAGAAAGCGACCGAATCAACGATACGGCGGCGGAACTCGGTAAGATGAACATTAAAACCGAGGTCGGCGGTGATACCATGGTAATATACGGCGGCAGGCCTTTAGGCGCCGAAATAGATGCCCACAACGACCACCGCCTGGCCATGAGCCTGAGCCTGGCGGCCCTCTTCGCCGAGGGCAGCTCTGTTATTAACGGCGCCGAGGCCGTGAGCAAGTCCTATCCCCAGTTTTTTAGCGACCTGCAAAAATTAGGGGCGAAGGTCGAGGAGCTGCCATGAACATCGTCCTTATCGGCATGAGGGGTTCGGGCAAGACGGCGGTGGGCAAAATCCTGGCCCAAAGGCTGGGGCGGGAGCTTATCGAAATGGACGAGCTTATCGCCGAGAAAGCGGGCCTGAGCATCCCCCAAATCGTAAAGGAGCACGGCTGGGAGGGCTTCCGCGATCTCGAAGCCGAGCTGACCGCCGAGGTGTCCGGGCGCGATAATATCATCAACGCCACGGGCGGCGGTGTGGTCATTAGGGAGCCGAACGTCAGCCGACTGAAGCAAAACGGCCTGGTGGTCTGGCTCACCGCCAGCATCGACACCCTGCTAGAGCGCATCGGTGATGACGACCAGAGACCATCGCTTACCGGCAAAAGTCGGCGAGAGGACATGGAGATAACATTGGCCGAACGCCAACCGCTTTATCGAAAGGCGGCTGACATCACCATCGACACCGAGGGCAAGACCCCGGAAGCAGTTGCCGAGACCATTGCCAACACCGGAATCTGCTGCCTTATCGGCGACCCAATCGAGCACTCGCTGTCCCCCCTCATCCACAACGCCGCCTTCAAGGCGCTGGGCTTAAACTACGCCTATATCACCCTGCCGGCCAAGGACATTGAGCGGGCGATAGAGACCATCAGGACGAACGGCATACGGGGGGTAAGCGTCACCACCCCCCACAAGGTCGGCGCCATGCCCTACCTCGACCGCCTCGACCCCACCGCCCGCAGAATCGGCGCCGTCAACACCATCATCAACGATAACGGACGGCTTATCGGCTATAACACCGACGGCGACGCCGCCCTAAAGGCACTGGAAGAGGTCACCGAGCTCGGCGGCAAGAGGGTCGTCCTCGTCGGCAGCGGCGGCGCCGCTATGGCTATCGGCACCGCGCTTAAAGAGAAAAAGGTCAATATGGTAATCCTGAACCGCACCGAGGCCAAAGCTAGAGAGCTGGCGGACAAGGTCGGTGCTTTAGACGCTGGCGGACTGGATAAAATATCGCTGCTCGCTGAGGCCGATATATTAATAAACGCCACCACGGTGGGCATGTCGCCGAATATTGAGGATACCATCGTTCCCCGGGAATTTCTGCACCCGCGCCTCACCGTCTTCGACATCGTCTATAACCCCAAAGAGACTCGACTGCTTCGGGAGGCCCTGGCCAGCGGCTGCACCGTCGTCTACGGCTACAAGATGCTGCTCTACCAGGCAGCCAAGCAGTTCAAGCTCTTCACCGGCCACTCCGCCCCGCTGGAACTAATGGAGTCGGTGCTGGTCAAAGCTCTGGGAGGAGGATAGTTATGTTACGCATTCTAACCGCCGGAGAATCTCACGGCCCCGCCTGCCTGGCCATCATCGAGGGTTTACCCGCCGGGGTCTGGCTCGGCGTCGCCGACATTAATAGCGAGCTAAAGCGCCGCCACTCCGATTTTGGACGTGGAGGCAGAAAGCTCATCGAAAAAGACAGGGCCGAAATCCTCTCTGGCATTCGCTACGGCCAGACGCTGGGCAGCCCCATCGCCCTGATGGTCAGAAACCTGGACTTCGCTAACTGGCAGGACGTAATGAGCCTTGAAGCGACGAAAAACCCAGCGCCCCCGATAACCACCCCCCGCCCCGGCCACGCCGACCTGGCCGGAGCCATAAAGTACGGGCAGGACGACATCAGGAACATCTCGGAAAGGGCCAGCGCCCGTGAAACGATAAGCAGAGTCATGGCGGGGGCGGTGGTCAAAAAAATGCTGGCCGAGTTCGCTGTTATAATAGCCAGCCACACCGTCGGCATCGGCAAGGTGGCACTGGAAAAGAGCGACTACTCTTTCGACGAGGTGGCAAAAGTATTCGATAGCGACCCCGATATTCGGTGCATTGATTCGGCGACATCGGCTAAGATGAAAAAGGCAATCGAAGAGGCAAAAGCCAGAAAAGACACGCTGGGCGGCGTCATCGAGGTCATCGCCACTGGCATCCCCGTTGGTCTGGGCAGCGTTATGCACTATGACCGCCGTATCGACGGCAGAATCGCCCAAGCACTGATGAGCATCCCTTCGGTCAAGGCGGTGGAGATAGGCAAGGCCATTAGCGGGGCGGCTATGTTCGGCTCCGCCTTTCAGGACCCCATCGGCCCCAAGGGCAGCCGTAAGACCAACAATGCCGGCGGCATCGAGGGGGGCATGACTAACGGCCAAAACATTGTCTGCCGCGTCTATCACAAGCCCATCTCAACCCTCGGCAAGCCTTTAGAGACGGTGGATATGGCCACCGGCAAGCCGGCCAAAGCCAACGTGGAGCGCTCGGATATCTGCGCCGTCCCCCGCGCTGGCGTCATCGCCGAGGCCATGCTGGCTCTGGTTTTGGGGGAAGCCATGATGGAGAAGTTCGGCGGCGACAGCATTATTGAAATGAAGCGCAATTTCAGCGCCTACAACAAGGAGAAAGTCTTATGACTGACAAGAAAGGATATTTCGGCGACTACGGGGGACAGTTCGTCCCCGAAACCCTGATGCCCGTGCTCGACGAGCTTAGTGAAGCCTACCAAAAGATAAAGGACGATAAGGCTTTCTGGCGCCAGTTCGAGAGGCTATCCCGCGACTATTCGGGGAGACCGACGCCCCTTTACTTTGCCGAAGGCCTGACCCGACACTGCGGCGGCGCCAAAATCTTGCTTAAAAGGGAAGACCTGGCCCATACCGGTGCGCACAAAATCAACAACGCTTTAGGACAGGGGCTTCTGGCCAAGAAGATGGGCAAGCGCCGCATCATCGCCGAGACGGGAGCCGGCCAGCACGGTGTCGCCGCTGCCGCTGTCTGCGCCATGCTGGGGCTGGAGTGCATCGTCTATATGGGCGATGAAGACGTCCAGCGCCAGTCCCTCAACGTTTTTCGTATGAGGCTCATGGGCGCCGAGGTCAGGCCCGTTTCCAGCGGCAGCCGCACCCTGAAAGATGCCATCAACGAAGCCATCCGCGACTGGGTGACCAATCCCGATACCTATTATCTCTTGGGCTCGGTGGTCGGCCCCGCCCCCTACCCCACCATGGTCCGGGACTTCCAGTCCGTCATCGGCAAGGAGACGAAAGAGCAGATTCTGGCGGGATACCAGCGCCTGCCCGATTACATCGTTGCCTGCGTCGGCGGCGGCAGCAACGCCATCGGCATTTTTTATCCTTTTCTGGACGATAAGGATGTAAAGCTCGTCGGGGTCGAGGCGGCGGGCAGAGGCATCGAAAGCGGTCAGCACGCCGCCCCATTGATGGCGGGAACGGTGGGTGTTTTGCACGGCACCAAGTCGTATGTCCTTCAGGACGAGGGCGGCCAAATCAGGGAAACGCACAGCGTCTCGGCGGGTCTGGACTACCCGGGAGTAGGCCCCGAGCACAGCTATCTCAAGGACAGCAAGCGCGCCCAATACGTCGCTGTCACCGACCAAGAAGCATTGGAGGGCTTTCAGCTACTCTGTAAGACCGAGGGCATCGTCCCCGCCCTGGAGCCCGCCCACGCCATCTACCACGCCGCCCAGATGGCTAAGTCTTTGGATAGCGAAAAGATAATTGTTATCAACCTCTCCGGGCGCGGCGACAAGGACATGGATATCGTGGCTCGGGAGCTGGGGGTGGAGCTATGAGCCGTATTGCCTCGGTATTTGGTAAATCGGGACGCAAAGCCTTAATTCCCTACGTCACCGTGGGCTATCCCAGCATTGAAGCCACACTGGAGGTCGTCCCGCTTTTGGCTAAGAATGGAGCCGATATCGTGGAATTGGGCATTCCCTTCTCCGACCCACTCGCCGACGGCGTCACCATCCAGAGGTCGAGCTTCCGTGCCCTGCAAAAAGGCGTCAATACCAATATATGTCTCGACGTCGCTAAGAGATTAAGGGAGAAGGTGGCTATCCCCCTCGTCTTTATGACCTACTATAATCCGGTGTTTCATTATGGCTTGGAGCAGTTTTGTAGTGCCTGCGTCGGCGCTGGCATTGATGGCTTAATCATCCCCGACCTCCCCCCCCAGGAAGGCGCTGACCTCGAAGCCGTCACCAAAAAGCAAGGCCTCGACCTCATCTATCTCTTGGCCCCCACCAGCACCGAGGAGCGCATCAGGCTGGTGGGGCAAAGGTCGCGCGGCTTCATCTACTTGGTCTCGGTGACGGGGGTCACCGGTGCTAGGGACAGGTTGCCCGCCGATTTGGAGGCGTTCGTGGCCAGGGTGAGAAAGACGGCTTCCCAGCCCCTCTGCGTCGGCTTCGGCATCTCGACGCCCCCGCAGGCCAAACAGGTGGCGGCTATCGCCGACGGGGTCATTGTGGGCAGCCGTATCATTCAACTCATGGAAGAGGGTGATATGGATAAAGTGGGAGAGTTTGTCAAAGGACTGCGGAAGGCGCTTGATTAGATACCTTACCAAGTCGAATCAGCTATTGGATATTCTCTGAAAATGCTTCCAATACTACCAACGAGATAAAGAGCCGAAAATCTTAAGTCTAGGCTCAAGACTTTCCTATTCATAAAACTATCGAGCTTTTTATTATCTATGACTTTTAGGAAAGGTGGTGTATCGTCGAAGAAAATAATTAGAGATGTACTCGCAGGGTAATCAATGGACGCTTTCTTTGTTGCAGCGACAAGAATCCTATCCAGTTCATTCTCTACTCTTTCTTCTACTGGAGTAGCCTCTGGGGGTATTGAAACCTTTCGGCTCTTTCCCTTACCCGTCTTGATGACGGGAGCATACGAGAAAACCTTACCCTTCTCTAAAAGTTGGCATCTTCGCCAATAATTGTCTTCATCCTCATGAGCCTGGGTGATCTCAACATAAGTTTCAGAAACAGGCTCAGTTCTTTTATCAATAACCTTCGCATCGTAGCCCTGATTGCCAATGACAGGCTGTAAGAAAACTTGGTCGGTATCGCCAAACTTATGTTTTCCAAATACCGCTAAGGGAGCAACTTCTTCAACAAGCTGCTTAATA
>DAOUMR010000135.1:0-2340 GCA_034409905.1 Dehalococcoidales bacterium
ACCTTATCCGGGCTGATTGTCGGGCTTATCGGTAGCGCTTTATCCCTGGCGGGGATAATCGTGGGCATAATGCTGGCCGGGCGCTACTACCTCCCCTTCTCCCAGCAACTCGGCTTCATATCCTCGGAAAACGTAGCCCAGATTGTTGCCTTCGCCATCATCCTGTTCGGGGTCATGCTCATCGCCCTGGTGCTGGCGGTGGTCTTGCGCTGGGCCTTCTCGCTGATTAGTCTGGGCTGGCTTGACCGCCTCGGCGGCGCTTTCTTCGGGCTGGTTACAGGCACGCTGCTCTGCGGCGCGGTTCTGGCGATGTGGGTTAAGTTCATGGGCGCGGGGGCAAACGTCACTGGCTCGGCCCTGGCGTCTTTCCTGCTGGAGCACTTCCCCATCGTTTTAGGGCTGCTCCCCGCCGAGTTCGACGTCGTGCGCTCTTTCTTTCAGTGAGGGGCTTTTAGAACTTCCCCTTAAACTTCTCCCGGAGCGCCGTGACCACGTTGGCGGGAACGAGGTCGTGGATATCACCGCCCAGGCTGGCGGCTTCCTTGAGCAGGCTGGAGCTCAGGAACTGGTACTCCACCCTCGACATCAGGCAGACGAACTCCAGCTCAGGGTAGAGCTTCTTGGTCATCATGGCCATGTCGAACTCCCGCTCGAAGTCGGCGCTCATGCGCAGTCCCCGCACCATGGCTACCGCCTTCACCCTTTTGGCGAAATCGACGGTCAGTCCCCCGAAAGACTGCACCTCGATATTGGGCAGAGCGGCGGTGGCTTTGCGTATCAGCTCCACCCTCTCGGCGGCGCTGAAGAGAATGGGCTTATTGGGGTTCTCGAAGACCCCGATAACCAGCTTGTCGAATAGTTTGGCGGCTCGGGTGGCGATATCGAGGTGTCCGTTGGTGATGGGGTCAAAGGTGCCGGGGTAGATAGCAATGCTCAAGGTTCTAGCCCTCCTTTTGGTAGATTGCGATGCAACTATCGCCGTGACGACGCTCTTTGAGCAGTGTTAAAGGGGGGTAGCTTGGCTCCAGGGTGAGGTGGGGTGAATGCGTCACCACTACTATGGTATCTCTGCCGACCAGTTTGGAGGTCGCCAGTTGCCGAATCGTTTCGCCTATGGTCTCGTCAGCGTAGGGGGGGTCCATCACGATAATATTATATTCCCCTTCCAGAAAGGTGAGCGCTTTGGCCACGCTACGGCAGTAGACATGCGCCCGGCCAGCCAGCTTCGTCCTTTCCAGGTTTTGCCTGATTATACTACAACAACGTGGTTCCTGTTCAACAAAGTCCACCCACCCCGCCCCCCGCGATAGGGCCTCGATGCCCAGCGCCCCGCTTCCCGAAAAGAGGTCAAGCACCCTCGACCAGTCCCCAGCGATGCCCTCCAGCATGGAAAACATTGCCCCGCGCACCAAATCCGTGGCCGGGCGGGTGCCCGTCCCCTTGGGCACTTTGAGGTGGTGCCCCTTGGCGCTGCCGGCAATGACCCGCATCATTGCCTATATGATATTGGGTTATGGGGAGAAGGTCAATAAGCTCCCTTTATCATTTTGAGGAAGCGTACCTCCACTTTGTCATTCCCGTGAAGACGGGAATCCAGTTCCCCCCCCGCCTCCCCACCTTGTTTAGCGTACGTCTTTCTTTCCCACCCAAAACCCACCCTACAGGGGATAATCCCCTATTAGCCCCTTATTTGGGGTGCATGCCACCCCCTCCCCGATTATATCTATTCCCGCCCACCGCCCTTTTGAGGTAAAGAGGGGTGAAACCCCTCTTAGAACACCCCGTATTTGGGGGAGTTGAAGAGGGGGCGTAGCCCCCTCTGGAAAAGACCTTTGTGGGTGGGCTGGTGTGGGAAGAAAAGCCTAGGTGGGGTGGGAAGGCACGCAACCCAGAAGGAATTCTAGAGGGAGAATACCCTCTAAGGGTGGGTAGGGTGGGTCAAGACAACGTTCGCTAACAGAGTGGGGCGGCGGTGGCAATCCAAACTCTGATTAATTTTTGCTAGCCGCGTAAAATCACTTAGGTAAAACTTCCTTTCCACCCTCAAAAACTCTTGCCCTCAAAATATCTGGTATGATATACTGTTTGCCGTCACTGCGAGCTTTAGGAGGCATTACTTGCTGGCAGATTTTGGCTACATCGGCTTGCTTCTGGTATTTGCCATTTTTTTTGCCGTCACCACCCTGCTTCTTCCCTTTTCTCTAAGTCTACCGGCCCGGCTGGAGATATATTCCCGCAAATTCCGCAACTACATCCAGACCCGCTGGCCCTTCCTAGCCCGGTTTATCCCTCCCTTCCCCTCCCCACCCAAGTTCATGCAAATCGTCCCCTATAACCCCA
>DAOUMR010000136.1:0-9183 GCA_034409905.1 Dehalococcoidales bacterium
GCGACGAGGAAGGGCAGGACGTGCTGCTCTTTATCGATAACATCTACCGCTATACCCTGGCCGGTATGGAGGTATCGGCGCTTCTGGGACGGATGCCTTCGGCGGTGGGCTACCAGCCGACGCTGGCTACCGAGGTCGGCGAGCTTGAAGAAAGGATTACCTCGACCAAGAAGGGCTCCATCACTTCATTCCAGGCAATCTACGTGCCTGCTGACGACTATACCGACCCGGGCGTAGCCACTACCTTTGGCCACCTCGACGGCGTGGTCGCCCTGGACCGCGCTCTGACCGAGCAGGGCATCTACCCCGCCGTTGACCCCTTGGTCTCGACCTCACGTATTTTAGACCCCGCCATCGTCGGCGAGGAGCACTACGGGGTGGCGCGGGGGGTGCAAAAGGTGCTGCAGCGCTACAAGGACCTGCAGGATATCATCGCCATCCTCGGCATCGAAGAATTGAGCGAGGAGGATAAGCTCACCGTGGCGCGCGCCCGCCGCATCCAGAGGTTCTTATCTCAACCTATGTTCGTCGCCGAGAACTTCACGGGAAGGCCGGGCAAGTATGTGCCCATAGCCGAAACGGTGCGCGGCTTCAAGGAGATTCTGGAGGGACAGCACGATATGCTGCCCGAGCAGGCTTTCTACATGGTCGGCACCATCGACGAGGCGGTGGCGGCGGCTAAAAGCTTGCAGTCAGAGGTTTGAGTTAATGGCAACCACCAGGCTTGATATCGTTACCGCGGAGCGAGAGGTCTTTTCCGACGAGGTTGACGAGGTTATAGCTCCCGGTGTCGAGGGCCAGCTGGGCATTTTGCCCCACCACGCCCCGCTGATGACCACGCTTTTGCCCGGTGAGCTTCTGGTCAAGAAGGGTGGGGAGGAGTTTTACCTGGCGATTTCGGGGGGCTTTATCGAGGTGCGCCCCGATAGAATCATCATCCTGGCCGACACCGCCGAGAGGGTGGAGGAGATAGATATCGCCCGAGCCGAGGAAGCCAAGCGCCGTGCTGAAGCCAGGCTTGCCGAGCGCACCCCGGGAGTGGATATGGCCAGGGCTGAGGCGGCATTGAGGCGTTCCCTGATTCGATTGAGGGTGGCGGAGAGAAGGCGGAGGCGGAGACCAACCGTCCCGACCTAGCCGTTTAAGTCCAATAGTCCAGTAATAGCCTAGTTTGAGCTATGGTGATATATTCCAGCCCGGAAGATTTCACTGGTGGTTAGGCAGTGGTTAAATAATCTCCAGAGTGGCGCGGGTACCCGCCTTGGCGGCGATTACTCTGAGCAGGGTGCGCATGGCTTGAGCGACACGACCTTGCTTGCCAATAACCCTTCCTTTGTCGTCATCGGCGACCTGTAGCTTCAGGGTGGTGCCCTGTTCGTCGGTCTCCTCGGTGACAACTACGTCATCGGGCGCATTGACAATGGCTTTGGCGATGTATTCGACTAGTTCTTTCATGTCGTCTCCTTGGTTTCGGTTTCGTCTTTACCAGCCTCGGGTGATTCGGGGGCGCTGGCTTCAGGTTCTTCAGCAGCCGCTTTCGCCTCGGGGGCTTCAGCGGCGGGCGCTTCTACCTTCGTCTCCTTGGCAGCCTCAGCCTTGGGGGCTGCCTCGGCTTTAGCCTCGGCGGCAGCCTTTGCCTTCTTCTTGCTCGCCTTCGGTTTTTCGGGAGTGCCGGCCTTCATCTTCTCTTTTCTGGCCTCGGGCTCTTCGATAATGCCGGCCTTAGCCAGTAGTCTGGCGGCGGTATCGGTGGGCTGAGCGCCCTGCTTCAGCCAGGCCGATGCCTTCTCTTGGTCAATAACCAGTGTCTCGGGGTTGGTCAGGGGATTATAGTGGCCGATGACAGCGATAAACGCTCCGTCGCGGGGGGCGCGAGAATCGGCTACCACCAGTCGAAAGCTGGGTTGCTTTTTAGCTCCAACACGTCTTAGTCTAATCTTTACCAATCTTACCTGTCCTTTTTAGGCTTATTATGCGGTATTATCGGCTTACTGTCAATGGTGGTGAGTAGTTCACAGTTGTCATCAAGCTATCCAGCGGCTATAATCGGGTTGTGAAAATCGGCAGCTTACACGGCTGGCGGGTAAGCCCGTCGGAGGCTCTGGATTTACAATTGAGATTAGCGTCACAGGTCTGTCGCACTAACGAGGTGGCCAGCCCCCGCTATATCGCTGGCGTGGACATATCGGTTGACCGCGAGCGGGGGATGGGGAGGGGGGCGGTGGTCGTCTTGAGCTACCCCGAACTCGAAGTCGCCGAAGTCCAGACGGTAGAGGACAGAATAGACTTTCCTTATGTTCCCGGGCTTTTGTCTTTCCGGGAAGCGCCGATAACTTTGGCCGCCTGCGCCAAACTTAATATAACCCCCGACCTGGTGCTGGTGGACGGGCAGGGGATTGCCCACCCCAGGCGTTTGGGGCTGGCTTCGCACCTGGGGCTTTTTCTGGATAGGCCGACCATCGGCTGCGCCAAGTCAAGGCTCTGCGGCCGCCACTTCGAGCCCGCCAAAGAGGCGGGCAGCCACGCTGAGCTTCTGGATAAAGAAGAGGTTATCGGCGCCGCCCTGCGCACTAAAGATGGGGTAAACCCAATCTACGTCTCTATCGGGCACAGGGTCGACCTGGAGAGCGCTATCTACTGGGCGATGCAGTGCTGCCGGGGCTACCGTCTGCCCGAGCCTACCCGCCTGGCCCACCTGGCGGCGGGGGGCAATCTGAAGATAAAAAAGGATAGTATGACCGCCGGACTACAGCGGAGGCTTTTATAGATGCAGGAAATAAGGGATAAGCTGGAAGAGTTGCAGGCTCGAATCTCTATGGCCATGGTGCATCTTTGACATAGCCAGTAGAGAGAAAGAGATTCTGAGACTGGAAAAACAGACCTCTGCCCCCGACTTCTGGTCGGACCAGACTAAGGCGCAGGCGGTTATGCGCCAGCTTGCCGAGCAGAAGAAGGTGGTGGAGCGGTGGCGGGGGGTGGAAAAGGCGGCCGCCGACGCCGCCGAGCTGATGGCGCTCGATGACAGCTCGCTTGAGGCTGAGATTGAGTCCGAGGTTAATAAACTGGCCTCCCGCCTCGACGAGATGGAGCTGGAGCGGGCCTTTAGCGGTGAGTATGACGACAGAAACGCCATTCTATCCATTCATGCCGGTGCCGGCGGCACCGAATCGCAGGACTGGGCGCAGATGCTGATGCGGATGTACCTGCGCTGGGCGGAGCGCCGCGGCTATGATGCCGAGGTGCTCGATGTCTCTCCGGGGGAGGAGGCGGGGATAAAGAGCGCCGTTATCGACGTCAGCGGCGATTACGCCACTGGCTACCTGAAATCCGAGCACGGCGTTCATCGCCTGGTCAGGCTTTCCCCCTTTGACGCCGACCACGCCCGCCATACCTCCTTCGCCCTGGTGGAGGTGATGCCCGAAGCCGAGGCCGACGTCGATGTTGGGATAGCGCCCGATGACCTGAGGGTGGATACCTTCCGTTCCAGCGGGCCGGGAGGGCAGCATATGCAGAAGACGAGCAGCGCGGTGAGGCTGACCCATATCCCCACCGGCCTGACGGTCTCCTGCCAGAGCGAGCGCTCCCAGCACCAGAATAAAGAGATTGCCATGAAGATACTGCTTTCCCGCCTCCTGGAACTGGAGCTGGGAAAGCGGGCGGAGGAGAGGGCTAAGATAAAGGGGAAGCGGATTGAGGCGGGGTGGGGTAACCAGATACGGAGCTACGTTCTCCACCCCTATAGGATGGTTAAAGACCACCGCACCGACTACCAGAGCGCTGACACTGAAGCCGTGCTCGACGGGGAGCTGGACGGCTTTATCTCCGCCTACCTCAGGTCTAAAATGGGTGAAGCAGGATGAAAAAGAGGTTAGCATTACTGGCCCTTTTGGTTTTGATGCTGGCGGTATTGAGCCCGATTATGGCTCAAGCCCAGGGCGAGCTAACCGTGCTCGACAGCAGCGCCCAGGCCGACTTTCCCATGCGGATGAACTTTAACCTTTCGGCGCGGAGCAATTTCGATATCACCGACATTCGCCTCTGCTATTCCGTTGACCGCACCAGCTTCGCCGATATCTTTACCGAGGTCTCGGTGGGCTTCATCCCCGATACTACCGTTGACGCTAGCTATAGCCTGGATATGGTTAAAGTGGGCGGGCTCCCGCCCGGTTCCAGACTGGACTACTGGTGGAAGATAGAAGACGCTGGCGGCGGTCAGCTTGAGACCGAGCCGTCCCGCGTGCTCTTCGACGACACCCGCTATGACTGGGACAGCCTGACCGAGGGGCAGATAACCATATATTGCTACCAGAACGATGAAGATTTAGTTAACGAGCTGATGGATGCCGCCCAGGAAGCGCTGGCGCGGCTGGCTGCGGATACCGGCGCTGTGCTGGAAAAACCAGCTCAGTTTTATATCTACGCCAGTTCCTCAGACCTGCAGGGGGCGATGATTCACCCCCAGGAGTGGACGGGTGGGGTGGCCTATACGCGGCACGGCATTATCGCCATCGGTATCTCTCCCTCCCTCTTAGATTGGGGTAAGAGGGCCATCGCCCACGAGCTAGCGCACCTGGTCATCCACCAGATGACGCTCAACCCCTATAACGACCTGCCCACCTGGCTGGACGAAGGGCTGGCCAGGTACGCTGAGGGAGAGATTTCGTCGGAGGACGCCTCCGCGCTGGAGAGGGCGATTGATAACAACAGCCTTATCTCGGTGCAGAGCCTTTGCAGCCCCTTTTCGGCTTATTCGAACCTGGCCACCCTCGGTTATGCCCAGAGCTATAGCCTGGTGGAATACCTTATCAGTAGCTACGGGCAGCCTAAAATGCTCGAATTACTGAATATCTTTAGTGAAGGCAGCGATTACGACGGCGCCCTGGAGGCGGTTTACGGCTTCGATATGGATACACTGGACAGCCTGTGGCGGGAGTATGTCAGTGAGCAATATTAAGAGCAAGTCCTTTACCATACACGACCTGCCCCCTTCCGAAAGGCCCCGGGAGAGGCTGCAGAGGCTGGGGGTAGGGGCGCTCTCCGCTCAGGAGATACTGGCGGTGATACTGGGACGCGGCGTCTCTGGAGAATCGGTGATGGTGACCGCCCAGAGGCTCCTGTCCAAATTCGAGAACCTGAAGGGTATCGCCGAAGCCTCTGTCGAAGAGTTATCTCAGGTGCGCGGAATCGGCATCGCCAAGGCGGCGCAGATTAAAGCCGCCTTCGAGCTGGCCAGCCGCCTCGACAGCTATGCCCAGACCGGGGGCAAGCCCGTAGTCAAGACCCCTGAGGACGTGATGGGGCTGGTGGGGAATAGGTTGAAGGACAAAAAGAAGGAGTATTTCCTGGCGCTTTTGCTTGATACGCGAAACCAGTTGATAAAGGTAGCCGAGATTTCGGTGGGCAGCCTGGATACCAGCATCGTTCACCCCAGGGAGGTCTTTAAGGAGGCAATCTCGGCCAGCGCCGCCGCCGTCATCTTTGCCCATAACCACCCCTCGGGCGACGCCGAAGCTTCGCCGGACGACATCAAACTGACCAAGAGACTGGCTGAGGCGGGTGAGCTGGTGGGCATAGATGTCCTGGACCATATCATCATCGGCGGCAAAAAGTTTTCGAGTTTAAAGCGGGAGGGGTTATTCTAGAGATGTATTATTTCGCCTACGCCTCCAATCTGAATAAAAAGCAGATGCGGGAGCGCTGCCCCAACGCCAAGCCGGTTTCGGTGGTGATCTTGAGCCACTATCGCCTGGTCTTCGTCGGCTGGTCTAGAAAGTGGCATGGAGGCTACGCCAATATCCAGCCTTTCCGGGGGGAGAAGGTTATCGGGGCGGTTTACGAACTTACCGAGGAGGATATGAAAAAGCTGGATAAATACGAGGACTGCCCCGGCAGCTATAACCGAATAAACGTAATCCTGAACGACGACTTCGGCAGGCGTATAGATGCCGTGGCCTATATACGTTCAGGAAGAGCCGAAGCCGCACCGCCCTCCAAGGAATATTTAGCGGTCATCGAGCAGGGCTGCCGTGACTGGGGGATTCTCTAGCATGAAAAAAGCCTTATACATAGTGCTTTCGCTGATAGTGCTGGCTGGTCTGCTCATCGCCGGCTGCCCGAATGATAATGGGGGGACCATAGCCGCGGGCGATGTGCTCACCCTCTACGGCATCGACCCCTGGACGCTCGACCCCGCCATCGCTGGCGACGCCACCTCCCATGCCTATATCGTGCAGATTTTCAGCGGGCTGGTGCGCCTGGGCGATAACCTGGAGCCGGTGCCCGACATCGCCGAGCGGTGGGAGCCTAGCTCGGACGGGACGACCTATACCTTCTATTTAAGGGAGGACGTCTTTTTTCACAACGGCAGGCAGGTCACCGCCGAGGACGTTAAGTATTCCTGGGAGAGAGCCTGCCTTCCCGAGACCGGCTCGCAGACCGCCGCCACCTATCTGGGCGATATTGTCGGCGCTAAAGATGTGCTCTCCGGCGCCACTACGGACATAAGCGGGCTAAAGGTACTCGACGATTTTATCCTTGAGGTGACCATCGACACGCCCAAGTCCTACTTCCTTTCCAAGCTGACCTATCCCACCGCCAACGTCGTTGACCGGGCCGATGTTGAGTCGGGAGGAATGTGGTGGCATCAGCCCAACGGCACGGGGCCCTTCAGGCTCGAACAGTGGGTGGAAAATGATACCCTGTCCCTGTCTAAAAACGAGCTTTATTACGGCGAGTTAGCCAAGGTTGACCAGGTTGTCTTTGAGCTCTGGGGCGGGATGGCCATGGACATGTACGAGATGGGCGAAATCGACGCCACCGGCGTCGGCACCGCCTACACTGCCAAGGTAACCGATGAAGCGGGTCCTTTCTACGACCAACTTTCGATAACGCCCGAACTGAGCTTTTACTATATCGGCTTTAACGCCGAGGAGCCGCCCTTCGACGACGTCAATATCCGCCGCGCCTTCTCGCTGGCTATTGATAAGGAAAAGCTGATTTCGCTGGTCTTTGCCGGCGTAATGCAGGCCGCCTACGGCGTACTGCCCCCGGGCATACCCGGCTATAACGAAGGGCTGGTGGGGCTGGGATACGATGTCGAGGAAGCCCTGGAATTAATCGCCAACTCCAGCTACGGGGATGCGGCCAACCTGCCGCCGATTACGCTGACCACGGCGGGGTGGGGAGGGTTAATCTCGGCGGAGGTGGAGTCGCTCGTCTATCAGTGGCAGGAGAACCTGGGGGTGGAAGTCACAGTACGGCAGCTTGACCCGGAGATGTTCCTCTATCACCTCGACGAAGAGGTTGACCAGATGTTCTATACGGGCTGGATTGCCGACTACCCACACCCGCAGGACTTCCTGGAGGTTCTGTTCGGCACCGGCGCCGAGAATAACGACGGCGGTTACAGTAACCCCGATTTCGACGCCCTGCTGGAGGCAGCCGCCGCCGAGCCGGACTATAACACTAGCCTGGCGCTCTACCAGCAGGTCGAGCAGATGCTGGTGGACGACGCCGCCTGTCTGCCCCTTTGTTTCGGGGTGAACTATATGCTGGTCAAGCCCTACGTCAGCGGCTATCAGTTGAACCTGCTGGGGTTCGCCATGCTCAATAAGGTCTCGGTGGCGCCCCACTAGTTTGGATGAGATGAATTCGGTAAAGCAGCTAGAGCGCATCTTTAACCCGCGCAGCGTGGCTGTCGTCGGCGCCTCGGCCAGCCCGGACAAGATGGGCTATATGTGCGTGGGCAACCTGCTGGAGCTGGGCTACAAGGGCAAGGTCTATCCGGTAAACCCGGGGCTGGCACAGCTCTTCGGGCTTAAAGCCTACCCCTCGCTGAGCGCTATTCCCGCCGAGGTTGATTTGGCTATGGTGGTTATTCCCGCCGAGCTTGCTTTGTCGGCCGTTGAGGAGTGCGCCGCCAAGGGGGTGAAGGGGGTAATCCTGGTCAGCGGCGGCTTTCGCGAGGTGGGCACCAAAATAGGCGCCCGCCGGCAATCCAAGCTCAAGACCATCGCCAACAAGGCCGGAATAAAGATTATCGGGCCCAACACGCTGGGCTTCATCAATCCCAGAGCCAAACTCAACGCCTCTTTCCAGTACACGCTGTCTTTAAGCCAGGCGGGTAACGTGGGCGTGGCGGCGCAGAGCGGCGGCGCTACGATATACACCGTGCACGCTCTGACCGACCAGAACGTGGGCGTGAGCAAGGCGGTGGGCTTGGGCAACCGCTGTAACCTCGACTTCGACGAAGTGGTGGGCTATTTCGGCCAGGATAGAGACACCGAGGTCATCGCCCTCTACATCGAGGGGCTGGAAGAACCGCGAAAGCTCTTAGATGTCGCTCGCAAGGTCGCCAGACGCAAGCCCATCATCGTCTATAAAGCGGGGCGGGGAGAAGGGGTGGAAAAGAGCACCCTTTCCCACACCGGGGCTCTAGCCGGCAACTACCAGTACTACCGAGCCGCTTTTAATCAGGCAGGCATGATTACCGTCGATAGCATCGGCGAATTAGTCGATACCGCCAAGGCGTTAGCCTTCCGAAGGGCGGCGGGGGGCAATAGAATAGCTCTTTTCTCGGTGCAGGCGGGGCCGGCAATAATTATGGCCGATAAGTGCGCTGACGAAAGTCTGCAGTTGGCCCAGTTCTTGCCGACGACGCAGCGCAAATTAAAGAGGCTTTCCTTATCGCTAAACGCGGTATCTAACCCCGTTGACGTCGCCTGGACATCGGATAACTTCGAAGCCAGCCGCCAGATGCTAAAAGCCGTCCTTGCCGATGAGAATGTCGATGCCATCGCCGTGGCCGCCGTCTTTTACAGCAGCAACATGGAGCTGATGCGGGCGGTGGTCGACATCGCTCCGAGTGCTCAGAAGCCGATAGTGGTCTGCCTGGACTCGCCTAAGGGGACGGCTTACGCTGAAATTGATGCTCTTGAGGGTGCCGGCGTGCCCGTCTTTCCTCTACCGGAGAGGGCGGTCAGCGCTCTGGCGGGTCTGGTAAAATACGGGGAAGTGCTTAAAAAAGTTGGCGGAGGGGGTGGGATTCGAACCCACGGTCCTCCTGTCGAAGGACAACGGTTTTCAAGACCGTCACCATAAGCCTCTCGGACACCCCTCCGTGTCGTCTAGTATAGATAAACAATGACGCAGGGTCAACTAGAAGGAGGCAAGAATGTCTTTAGA
>DAOUMR010000137.1:0-27753 GCA_034409905.1 Dehalococcoidales bacterium
CCTTAAAGTCTCAGCTTTATTGTGGTAAAAACAAGGTTCTGATGAAGATTGCTATAAGCGGTAAGGGCGGAGTGGGGAAGACTATGTTAGCCTCTCTCCTTTCCCGAACTTTCGCCGAGGCCAGTTACGGCGTTTTAGCCATCGATGCCGACCCTGATGCTAATCTGGCGGCTACCCTCGGTTTTCCCCACGCTGAGAAGGTAACCCCCATATCCGAGATGAAAGAGCTCATCGAGGAGCGCACAGGCGTGCCCGCAGGTAAGTCCTCGACCTTTTTCAAGCTGAACCCCAAGGTGGACGACCTGCCCGAGAAATATTCCCAAAAACACAACGGCATACGATTAATGGTGATGGGGCGGATTAAGCAGGGGGGCACCGGCTGCTACTGCCCGGAAAACGCCCTGCTTAAGGCGCTGATGAGCCATCTGCTCATCGCCAGAGACGAGGTCGTTATCCTGGATATGGAGGCCGGCGTCGAGCACCTGGGCCGGGCTACGGCCAATGCCGTCGATATCTTAATCGTGGTCGTGGAACCGGGAAGGCGCAGTATCGAGACCGCCCAGAGAATCGCCAAACTGGCTAAGGAAATCGGCCTGAATAATATCGCCATTGTGGCCAACAAGGTGCGCAGCCAGCCCGAGAAGGAGTTTATCATCTCCAGCCTGCCCGAGTTCAAGTTCCTCGGCTTTATCCCCTACGATCAGGCACTGGTTGACGCTGACCTGGCTAATCTCCCTATCCTCGACGCCAGCCCCAAGGTGGCTGGAGAGGTCAGGAATATATACAAAGCCCTGCTGGCCGCCGTTAAGGCGCCAGCCAAAACAAAATAGCCCTATTATAATAAAAAATAATGAGGAGGTTCCCGTGGCCTACGATGCAGTAAAAATGAAGGACTGGCAGATTTCGGAGGCGGCTGAGGAGAACATGCCCACCCCCGACGAGTGGCGGGAGAAGCTGGGCCTGCAGAAGGACGAGATTATCCCCTTCGGCAGATTATGCCGACTCGACTTTATGAAGATTATCGACCGCCTCAAGAATAAGAAAGACGGCAAGTACATCGAGGTGACGGCCATCACGCCCACGCCTCTGGGGGAGGGGAAGAGCACTACCTCCTGCGGTCTTATGGAGGGCATGGGCAAGCGGGGACTGAGCGTCGGCGGTTGCCTGAGGCAGCCTTCGGGTGGCCCGACGATGAACATCAAGGGCACGGCGGCGGGGGGCGGCAACGCTTTGCTCATCCCCATGACCGAGTTTTCCATGGGGCTTACCGGTGACATCAACGACATTATGAACGCCCATAACCTGGCTATGGTGGCGCTTACCGCCCGCATGCAGCACGAGCGCAACTACGACGACGAGCAGCTGGACCGGCTGACCGGCATGAAACGCCTCAACATCGACCCCACGCGTGTCGAGATGGGCTGGATTATGGACTTTTGCGCCCAGAGCCTGCGCAACATCGTCATTGGCTTAGGCGGGCGCATGGATGGCTTTACCATGGAGTCCAAGTTCGGTATCGCCGTGAGCAGCGAGCTGATGGCCATGCTCTCCATCGTGCGCGACCTGGCCGACCTGCGGGAGAGAATGGGCAACATTACCGTTGCCTTCGATAAGAAAGGTAAACCCATTACCACGGGCGACCTGCAGGTAGGTGGCGCCATGACCGCCTGGATGCGCAACACCATCAACCCCACCCTGCTCTGCACCGTGGAATACCAGCCCTGCATGGTTCATGCCGGACCCTTCGCCAATATCGCCGTCGGGCAGTCTTCGATTATCGCCGACCGCATCGGCCTGAAGATGTTCGATTACCATATTACCGAGAGCGGGTTTGCCGCCGATATCGGCTTTGAGAAGTTCTGGAACGTGAAATGCCGCTACAGCGGACTCAAACCCCACGTTTCGGTCCTGACGACCACTATCAGGGCTCTCAAGATGCATGGGGGCGGTCCTAAGGTTGTGGCCGGGATTCCGCTGCCCGAAGCCTATACTAAAGAAGACCTGGGGCTTCTGGAGAAAGGGCTGCCCAATATGCTGCACCTTATCGGGGTTATCCGCAAGTCGGGCATCAACCCCGTGGTCTGCATCAACTGCTTCCACACCGACACCAAAGCGGAGATTGCTATGGTCAAGAAGGCGGCGGAAGCGGCCGGTGCCCGCTGCGCCGTATCCACCCACTGGGCCGACGGCGGCGACGGCGCTCTGGAACTGGCCGACGCCGTTAAGGATGCCTGCGAGGAAGAGAACGAGTTCAAGTTCCTCTACCCTAACGAGATGAAACTGAGAGACAGGGTGAATCTCATCGCCAGAGAGGTCTACGGCGCCGACGGCGTCTCCTGGAGTGCCGATGCCGAAGCCAAGGCCAAGATGCTCGAAGCCGACGCTAAATACGATGATTACGCCACCATGATGGTCAAGACCCATCTTTCTTTGACCCATAACCCGGCACTTAAAGGTGTGCCCAAGGGCTGGACGCTGCCCATCCGCGACGTGCTCATCTACTCCGGAGCCAAGTTCCTCTGCCCCTGCGCGGGTGATATCACCTTGATGCCGGGGACGAGCTCCAGCCCGGCTTTTAGAAAAGTAGATATCGACGTAAACACGGGTAAGGTCACCGGACTGTTCTAGAACGGAGGACAACCGTTTGAGTTTTAATATCGCTGTAGCCGGCAAGGGCGGCAGCGGCAAGACGTCGCTGGCCAGCCTGGTTATCCGCTACCTGATGAAGAAGGGGGCGGGGCCGATTCTGGCTATCGATGCCGACCCCAACGCCAACCTGGGGGAGAGTTTAGGACTTGACATAAAACAGACAATCGGCTCCATTATCGCCTCTTTTAACGAGGAAAAGATAAACATTCCCCCCGGCATGACCAAGGAAGCCTACCTGGACTTTAAGCTCAACGAGGCTATCGTCGAGACGAAAGGGCTTGACCTGGTAACGATGGGGAGGGGGGAGGGGCCTGACTGCTACTGTTACCCCAATACACTCCTCAGGAAGTTCGCCGACACTCTTTCCGGTAACTATCCCTATATGGTCATGGACAACGAGGCGGGGATGGAGCACCTTTCGCGAAGAACCACCCAGGACGTTGATGAATTGCTCATCGTCTCCGACCACACCGTGAAAGGGGTGCGCACCATCGCCCGCATCATCGAGCTGGTTGACGAGCTTAAACTAATCGTCAGGCGGCAGTCGGTGATTATAAATCAAGTGCCTAACGGGCTTGACCCCATGGTCGCCGAAGAATTAAAAAAGCTGGGGATAAAGCCCACCGCCACCATCCCCGTGGATGAAGAACTGGTCAAATATGATATTCAGATGAAGCCGCTGCTCACCCTGCCCGATAGTTCTAGGGCGGTTAGGGCGGTCGGCGATTTGATGACTAACCTTCTCGGTGTAAAGGAGGCAAAATGACGGCAAAACTTATCAAGGGCGCCGAGGTGGCCGCGGAGATTCGCGAGGAACTCAAAAAGGAGATCGCCGAGCTTAAGGCGAAGCATAATGTGGTGCCGGGGCTGGTCACGGTGCTGGTCGGCGCCGACCCGGCTTCGCAGGTCTATGTCGGCGCTAAAGAGAAGACCTCAAAGGAGCTGGGCATCTACTCGGAGAGGTACGACCTCCCTGAAAAGACAACGCAGGCGGAGTTACTGAAACTAATCAACAAGCTGAACAAAGACCCCAAGATTAACGGCATCTTAGTCCAGTTGCCTTTGCCCAAGCACCTCAACGAGGAGGAAGTCCTCTACGCCATCGACCCCAAGAAGGATGTTGACGGCTTCCACCCGGTGAACGTGGGCAAGCTGATGATAGGCGAGCCCGACTATATGCCCTGTACGCCGGCCGGCATCCAGCAACTGCTTATCCGTTCCGGCACCAAAATCGAGGGCGCTGAGGTAGTCGTCGTGGGGCGGAGCAACATCGTGGGCAAGCCCATCGCCAACATACTACTCCAAAAAGCGCCGGGGGCTAACGCCACGGTAACCGTTTGTCACACCAAGACGCGCGATATTCCCTTCCACACCAAGCGCGCCGACATCCTTATCGTGGCCGCGGGCAGGCCCAAATACATCACCGCCGACATGGTCAAGGAGGGGGTGGTGGTCATTGACGTGGGCGTCAACGAAATCGGCAAGACCGCCGAGGGTAAGCGAATACTGGCTGGTGACGTTGACTTTGAGACGGTCAAGGAGAAGGCGGCGGCCATCACCCCGGTTCCGGGTGGGGTGGGGCCGATGACGATAACCATGCTTATGATGAACACTGTCAGGGCGGCTAAAGTAGCCGCTGGCTTGAGTTAGGAGGACCAGGATGGAAGAAAAGATTGAGAAGACCAAGGCACCGGGACGGGACGAGGTGGAGGTGCTGGGAGCCACCTTTGAGAAAGGCAAGCCGGAGGGGGAGGACCTGGGGAAGTGGCGGCAGAAGCTAGACAGCCGCGAGGAAAGACTTAAATATCTGAAGAACGGCGAGCGCTACTTCTACAGCGATGAGTGGTTCGGCAGCGAGAAGAGGAAGAATCCAGCTTAAGGAGGGATAACGATGGCTTTTGAGGTCCCCAAGACAGCCTATAGCGGTAAAATCAAGGAAATTAAGTTAGGTGGTGGTGACAAGGCGGTGACCGTGGGCGGGGAGAGCTGTTACCCCTTTTATCTCTTCGAGGGGGAGATGCCGCGCCCACCCCGGATAGCCATGGAGGTCTGGGATATGCCCCCCGAAGGCTGGGCGCCGGCCGCCCTGGAGCCTTTTCAGGGGGTGACCGACGACCCCGTTGCCTGGGCCAAGAAGTGCATCAACGATTACGGGGCGGAGATGATATGCCTGCAACTTATCAGCACCGACCCCAACGGCCAGAACCGCGGCGCCGAGGAAGCCACGGCGGTGGTCAAAAAGGTCGCCGACGCTATTGACGTTCCCCTGATTGTCTGGGGGACGGCTAACCACGATAAGGACACCGAGGTCTTGAGGCAGGTCGCTGAGGCCTGCCAGGGTAAAAACCTCATCATCGGGCCCCTGGAGGAAGGCGACCACAAGAAGATTGGCGCCGCCGCCATCGGCTACAAGCACACCGTAATCGCCTCGACGCCCATAGACATCAACCTGGCCAAGCAGCTCAATATACTGCTGGGCAACCTGGGCGTTTCCGACGAGATGATTATCGTTGACCCCACGGTAAGCTGTATCGGCTACGGCATCGAGTACTGCTACTCGGTTATGGAGAGAATGAGGATGGCGGGATTGACGCAGCAGGACGAAAAGCTGCAGTTCCCGCTTATCTGTAACATATCCAAGGAAGCCTGGAAGACTAAAGAGGTGCATATCCCTACTGCCGAAGACCCCAAGCTGGGCGACGCCAAGAAGCGGGGAATACTGCTCGAGGCTATGTCGGCTATGGTGCTGCTGCTGGCGGGGGGAGACGTGATGATTATGAGGCATCCCGAAGCCATAAAGTTAGTTCGGGAGATGATAACGGAACTGACCGCTAAATAAATAGTCGTAAGTTAAGGGGGGATTGTAGCATGGCTGAAGAACAAGAGACAAAGAGCATTGACCCGGGAACATTAGAGCTGATAGAGAAAGCCGCCAGGGACGGCGTGAACACTACCTTCGATAGGGCGGAGACTCTCAAGGCCTGCCCCATAGGTTCGGTGGGCAGCTGCTGTAAGCACTGCGGCATGGGGCCATGCCGGGTGCCTCTGCCCAAGGGGAAAGAGGAAACCCCTGAGGAGAAACAGAAGCGAAGGGGTGTCTGCGGGGCTACTGCCGAGACCATCGCCGCCCGCAACTTCATCAGGATGATTGCCGGCGGGGCGGCGGCCCACTCCGACCACGGGCGGGGTGTCGCCGAGCTTTTCCTGGCCGTGGCTAAGGGAGAGGCCCCGGGCTACGAGATAAAAGACGAGCAGAAACTGCTCCAGGTAGCCCTTGACCTGGGTGTTGAAATCGGCGAGCGCTCAAATAACGAAATCGCCGCTGATATCGGCGAGATAGCCCTGGGCGAGTACGGCAAGCAGGAGGGCGAGCTGATAACCCTGAGGAAAGCGCCCTTAAAGCGCCAGGAATTGTGGCGCAAGCTGGGGGTCGCCCCCCGGGGCATCGACCGCGAGATCGTGGAAATTATGCACCGAACCCATATCGGTGTTGACCAGGACTATAAGAGCCTGCTCAAGCAGGGGGTGAGGGCAGCCATAGCCGACGGGTGGGGCGGCAGTATGCTGGCTACCGAGCTCCAGGATATCCTCTTCGGCACGCCGGCCCCTATACTGGGCCAGGCTAACCTGGGGGCGCTGGAAAAGGACGAGGTGAATATCATCATTCACGGCCACGAGCCGCTGCTCTCCGAGATGATTGTCGCCGCCGCCCAGGAGCCGGAGATGATAAAACTGGCTGAGGCCAAGGGGGCTAAAGGGATAAACCTCGCTGGTATGTGCTGCACCGCCAACGAGATACTGATGCGGCACGGCGTGCCCATTGCCGGTAACTTCCTGCAGCAGGAGCTGGCTATCGTCACCGGCGCGGTGGACGCCATGGTGGTGGATGTACAGTGCATTATGCAATCAATCCAGACCGTGGCTGAGTGCTACCACACCAAGATTATCACCACCTCGCCCAAAGCCAGGATTCCGGGGGCGACCCACATCGAGTTCGACGAGCACGACGCCCTCAAATCGGCTAGGGAAATCGTGAAAACGGCTATCGAAAACTTCCCCAACCGTAAGGGGAATGTCCATATCCCCGATAACAAGACCGACCAGATTGCTGGTTTCAGCCACGAGACTATCAACTACCTGCTGGGCGGCATGTTCCGCGCTTCCTACCGACCCCTAAACGACAACATCATCAACGGGCGGATAAGGGGCGTGGCCGGCGTCGTCGGCTGCAACAACGCCCGCACCAAGCACAACGAAGCCCATATCAATATGGTCAAGGAGCTGATAAAGAACGACGTGCTGGTGATTACCACGGGCTGTAACGCCATCGCCTGCGCCGAGGCCGGATTGCTCGTGCCCGAAGCCGCTAAAAAGTTTGCCGGTAAGGGATTAGCCGAGGTCTGCGAGACGGTGGGCATACCGCCCGTGCTGCACATGGGCTCCTGCGTGGACAACAGCCGAATACTCATCGCCGCCACCGCCATGGTCAAGGACGGCGGCCTGGGCGACGACATCAGTGACCTGCCCGTAGCCGGCGCCGCCCCTGAATGGATGAGCGAGAAAGCAATATCCATCGGGCAGTACTTCGTCGCCTCGGGCGTCTATACCGTCTTCGGCGTCACTTGGCCCACCACGGGCAGCAAAGAGGTGACCGACTACCTCTTCAAGGATATGGAAGAAATGCTGGGCGGTATGTGGGCCTTTGAGCCCGACCCCATCAGAGCCGCCCACCTTATGATTGCCCATATCGATAAGAAGCGCAAGGCTCTGGGCATCGACCAGGCCCGAGAGCGCGTTCTCTACGATATGGAGATGAGAAGGGAGCTGGACGCGGTTTAGCCACCAGAGAAGATTAAGGGAGGGCTTTAGAGAATGTCTAAGATAATAGCATCAGCCGCCATCAGAGGGGCTCACAAGATTGTGGAGAGGGCGGATAAGAAGTGGCAGGAGGCTATGGAAAAGTGGGGAGCCAAGGAACCGGTGGGCTTCCCCAATACCGCCTACTACCTGCCCATAATCTACGGCATCCTGGGGACTAAGGTGGAGAAGCTGGGCGATATGGAGTCCGTGCTGAAACGGTGCAAGACCCTGCTGCCGCCACCGGTGCGAGAGGAGCACCCCTTGCCCTACCTGGCGCCCGCCCTCGATGCCGGTATGGCCACCCTCTTTGCCGAGGAGTTGTTAGAAGCCATAAGATACCTGGAGACGCCCGATTTCTATACCAAGACGGAAGACCCCGTTGACGGCAATATCTGGCTGGGCGCCGCCGACGACATTATCCTGAGGAAGCGGGGGGTCGAGTTCGTTGACGGCACTGCCCCCGGTTTCGCCGCCGTCATCGGCGCGGCTCCCACCAACGAGATAGCGGCTAATATCGCCCAGGAGCTGCAGCAGAAGAACCTCTACGTCTTTATGGCCTCCGAGTATAACGGCAAAAGGTTTTCCGAGCAGCTGGTGGAGCAGGGGGTGCAAATCGGCTGGCCGACACGGCTGGTCTCCTTCGGCCCTGATATCAGCGCCGCCGTCTTCGCCATGGGCTTTGCCACCAGGGCGGCGATGTCCTTCGGCGGCATCGGCCCCGGTGAATACCGCAAGATACTAATCTATAACAAAGACAGAATCTTTGCCTTCGTCCTGCCTATGGGCTTCGTCAATGACGAGTGGTACGCCAACGCCGCTGGCGCCATTAACTGGGGCTTCCCGGTTATCGCCGATACCCCCATCCCCGAGGTTCTGCCCACGGGAATCTGCACCTACGAGCATGTCGTCTCCAATATCCCCCACGACCAGCTGGTAGCCAAGGCGGTGGAGGTGAGGGGACTCAAGGTGACGGTGGCCGAAGTCCCCGTTCCCGTCGCCTACGGGCCCGCCTTTGAGGGGGAGAGGGTGAGGGGGGAGGACATCTACCTGGAGTGCGGTGGGGGAAGGACGGCGATGGTGGAGTGGGTAACCACCAAGCGTATGGAAGAGGTGGAGGACGGCAAGGTAGAGGTCTTCGGTCCTGAACTGAGCGATGTCGAGCCTGGCTCCCGCCTGCCCCTGGCCATAGCCGTGGAGGTGGCGGGGAGAGAGATGCAGGACGACTTCGAGCCTATTTTAGAGCGCCAGATTCACCACCTCATCAACTACGCCCAGGGGGTGATGCACATCGGACAGCGTGATATCGCCTGGATAAGAATCGCCAAGCAGGCGGTGGAGAAGGGCTTTAAGCTGCACCATATCGGCGATATCCTCCACGCCAAGCTGCACCAGGACTTCGGGCGCATCTTCGATAAGATACAGGTGAAGCTATATACCGAAGAAGATAAGGTCAAAGAGGTTGAGGAGAAGGCGAGGGCGGTCTACGGTAAGCGCGACGCTCGAATCGAGGGCATGACCGACGAGACCACCGACACCTACTACTCCTGCACCCTCTGCCAGTCCTTTGCCCCCAGCCACGTCTGCGTTATCAGCCCGGAGAGGACAGGCCTCTGCGGCTCCTATAACTGGATGGACTGCAAAGCCTCCTATGAGATTAACCCGACAGGCCCCAACCAGCCCGTAGAGAAAGGGGAGGTCATCGACCAGAAGATGGGACAGTGGAAGGGGGTAAACGAGTTCGTCCTCAAAGCCTCCCGGGGCAAGATAGACCACTATAACTTCTACAGCATCGTCAACGACCCCATGACTACCTGCGGCTGCTGCGAGTGCATCGCCGCCGTCCTGCCCATGTGCAACGGGGTGATGACGGTCAACCGCGAGTATACCGGTGAGACCCCCTGCGGCATGAAGTTCACCACGCTGGCGGGTACTATCGGCGGCGGTTTGAGCACGCCAGGGTTCGTCGGGCACGGCAAGTACAATACCTGCCAGAGGAAGTTCATCATCGGCGACGGTGGCATCAAGCGTATCGTCTGGATGCCCAAGTCGCTCAAAGAGGAAATAGGCGAGCGGCTCAAGGCCAGGGCTAAAGAAATCGGTATCCCCGACCTGCCCGATATGATTGCCGATGAGACCGTCGGCACCACCGAGGAGGCGATTCTGCCCTTCCTGCAGGAGAAGGGACACCCCGCCCTGACTATGGACCCGATACTGGGCTAAAGATAACAGCTTCCGAAAGGAGAGTGTAAGAGATGGCGCTTACCGGCATAGAGATATTCAAGCTACTGCCCAAGACCAACTGTAAGGACTGCGGGGAGCCGACCTGCCTTGCCTTCGCTATGAAACTGGCGGCGGGCAAGGCGGAGCTTTCCCTTTGCCCCCACGTGACCGAGGAATCAAAGGCCAAGCTGACGGAAGCCTCCGCCCCACCTATCATACCGGTTACTATCGGCGTGGGCGACAGGGTGCTCAAAATCGGCGGCGAGACGGTGATGTTCCGCCACGAAAAGAGGTTCGAGAACCCGCCTGGAATAGCCATCCTCGTCAGCGCCGATAAGGACGACGCCGAAATCGACGCCCGACTCCAACGCTTCAACAACCTGCAGTACGAAAGGATAGGGCTTACCCTCCGTCCCGACCTGGTGGCGATAAAGGCGGGGACTGACGCCGCCCGCTTCAAGGCGGTGGTGACTAAGGTAAAAGAAAAGACCGCTGGCGGCATAATCCTGATGAGCGATAATCCCGAGGTTATGGCGGCGGGGCTTTCTACCTGCGCCGACCGAAAGCCATTGCTCTATGCCGCTACCGAAGCCAACCAGGATAAAATGGCGGCTCTAGCCAAGGAGAACTCCTGCCCGCTGGCGGTGAGGGCCGATAGCGTGGAGAAGCTGGCCGAGTTGACGACCAAGCTGACCGAGGCTGGGGTCAAGGAGCTGGTCATCGATTCGGGCTCGCGCGGCGTGCGCCAGGCTTTCCAGGACCAGATAATCATCCGAGGCGCGGCGCTGGCCAAGAAGTTCCGCCCGCTGGGCTTTCCCACCATCGTTTTCCCCGCCGAGATGACCGATAACCCGATGAAGGAGGCGGTAATCGCCTCCATGTTCCTGGCTAAATACGGCGGTATTATCGTCCTCTCCGATTTCCAGGGGGAGTGCCTCTTCCCCTTGCTGGTGGAGAGGCTGAACATCTATACCGACCCGCAAAGGCCACTGGCGACTAAAGAGGGCATCTACGAAATCGGCAAACCCACCGACCAGTCACCGGTGCTCATTACCTCCAACTTCTCCCTGACCTACTTTATCGTTTCTGGTGAGGTGGAAACGAGCAAGATTCCCAGCTACCTGCTGGTCAAGGATACCGAGGGGCTTTCGGTGATGACGGCCTGGGCGGCGGGTAAATTCGTCGCCGATGCCATCGCCCCCTTCGTTAAGAAGTGCGGCATTGCCGATATGGTCAAGCACCACAAGCTGGTCATCCCCGGCTATGCCGCCTCTGAGAGCGGCGGGCTGGAAGAAGAGCTGCCCGGCTGGGAGATACAGGTTGGTCCCCGTGATGGGTCGAACATCCCGGCCTACCTTAAATCTTGGCATCCATGAATGGTTCAGGAGGTAGAGAATGATCCTCATCGGCGAAAATCTGAACATAATGTCGCAGACCATCGGCCCGGCGCTCAAAGAGCGAAACCCAGGGCCCGTCCAGGAGATGGCCAAGGCCGAGACCAAGGCCGGCGTCGACTACATCGACCTCAACATCGGGCCCGCCCGCAAGGCGGGGGACGAGATGATGCAGTGGGTGGTCGAGACGGCGCAGGCGGTCACCGATAAGCCGCTTTCCCTGGATACGACCAACCCGGTGGCGATGGAGGCGGGGCTTAAAGTCGCCAAAAGCAAGACGCTGATTAACTCCATCTCCCTCCAGCCTGACCGACTGGAAAAGGAACTGCCTCTGGTCGCCAAGTACAACGCCTATATGATTGGGCTGCTCTGGGGGGTGGAGGGGATGCCCCGCGATGCCAACGAGCGGGCTATGCTCGCCGTTGACCTTCTCTACAAAGCCAACGAGGCGGGAATCGTCAACGAGGATATCTGGATTGACCCGATTCTGACCCCGGTTTCGGTGGAGATAAACCAGCTCAAGGCCTGCTTCGAGTTTATGGCTATGCTCAAGGATATCGCCCCCGACTGTAAATCTACCGTCGGGCTTTCCAATATATCCAACGGCACGCCCACCCACCTGAGGCCTTACCTGAACCGGACCTGTATGATAATGCTGATGAGGCACGGGCTTTATTCGGCGATTGTCGATGCCTTCGACGCTGAGCTGATAAGCATCGCCCGCGGCCAAAAACCGAAAATCGTCGAAACAGTGCATAAGGTGATGGATGGCGAAAAGGTTGACCTCGCTTCCTTAAGCGAGGAAGAAGCCAAGTACGCCAAGACGGTCAGGGTTATTACCGGCGAAGCCCTTTATTCCCATTCCTGGCTTGAGATATAACGGCTACTCGGAAAAGACGTATTCGTGTATAATAGAGGATATTCATTTTTAGCGCTTAGAAGGGAAGACAGATGAGCCTGCAGCCACTTTTTGAGAAGGGTAAATTCGTGGTCACCGCCGAGGTCGGGCCCCTGAAGGGAACTGATACCACCGAGCTGATGGAGGCGGTCGAAGTACTTAAGGGTAGGGTGGACGCGGCTAACGTTACCGACCAGCAGAGCTCGGTGATGAGGTTGGGCTCGCTGGCGGTCTGCCACCTGCTAAAGATGAAGGGGCTTGAGCCCGTATTACAGATGACCTGCCGCGACCGCAACCGACTGGCCCTGCAGTCCGACCTCCTGAGCGCCGCCGTGCTGGGTATCGAGAACGTCCTCTCCATCACCGGCGATTTGCCCGTGCTCGGCGACCACCCCGAAGCTAAGCCCGTCTATGACCTGGACTCGGTGCACCTGCTCTGGGTGATGAATAGGCTCAATGAGGGCTTCGATATGCAGGGCAACGAGCTTAAAGGCAAGCCCAGCTTCTTCACCGGGGCAGTGGTCAACCCCGGGGCCGATACCGAAGCCGCCCGCGAGCTGCAGCTAATCAAAATGGAGAAGAAAATCGCCGCTGGCGCCCGCTTTTTCCAGACGCAGGCGATATACGACCCCAGCGCTTTCGCCAAGTTCATGAAGCGGGCGGAAAAGTTCGGCGTCCCCATCCTGGCGGGAATCATACCCCTGAAGTCAGCGGGTATGGCCCGGTTTATGAATAAGAACGTTTCCGGCGTTTTCGTGCCCGACGCGCTCATCGAAAAGATGACGGCCGCCGAGGATAAGACCCAGATGGGCGTAGAAATAGCCGCCGATTTAGTCAAAGAACTCAAAGATATGTGCCAGGGGGTGCATATCATGGCTATCGGCTGGGAGAAGAAGGTACCCCTGGTGCTGGAGGCGGCGGGACTATAATTTGGTTTAATTAATGGCAGAATGAATAATAGTTTGCTTTCGGTGCCCGGTCAAAAGAACTATGAATACGGATATAAGCTCGCCTATGAGATTGCCCGCCAGAAACTGGCGGAGATAGGCGACGTTGAGCCGATCTGCCTCAACAGCGGCGCCGAATATAAAGTCATAGATTCAATTACCATAATCAGCCTCGACTACCTGAACCGCCGCTATCAGATTCGTCTGCCCGAAGTCGCTATCTCGCTGACCGACAGCAACGAAGAGGTGCCCCTTAAGGACAAGATTCTGCTGCTGCATTATCTAATCCAAGCTAAAGGCACGCCACTGGCCAATAAGTCAATCGCCTATAAGGAATTGCCCGAAGGAATCAGCTATTTCCGCACCTTCCACAAGCGGGCGATAAAGCCGCTTATCGATAATTTCGGTAGCGAGCCGAAGAAACTACTGAATGCCGCTAAAGAATTGGGCGGCAAAAAAGCCGATTACGGCGATGTGGCCGTGACCATAAACGCTTTTAAGAAAGTACCGATGACCTTCGTCCTCTGGAAAGGCGATGAGGAATTCCCCCCTGACGGCAGCATCCTCTTCGATGCTACCGTATCCGATTACCTGTCCATCGAGGACATAAACGTGCTCAGCGAGAGAATCGCCTGGAAATTAGTCAGGGCCTTGAGGGAAGGGAGCTAAAGCATGCCCGTAGCCGTCGATTTCGCTAAAGAGTCGGAGAAGATAACCGCCAACTATACGCGTGACAGCGGCAACCTTATCCCCATACTCCAGGAAGCACAGGGGAAGTTCGGCTATCTGCCCGCCGAGGCGATGCAGAAGTTCGCCAAACACTTGAGGCTGCCCGAGAGCACCGTTTTCGGGGTGAGCACCTTTTATGCCCAGTTCAAGCTTACCCCCACCGGCCGAAAGAAGGTAACCGTCTGCCGGGGGACGGCCTGCCACGTGCGGGGCGGGGCGCGCATTCTCCGCGAGATTGAACGGCGGTTGGGCATCAAGCCCGGAGAGACTACCGAGGACATGGAGTACAGCCTGGAAACGGTAGCCTGCATCGGCGCCTGCGCCCTGGCGCCGACGATGAGAGTGGGTAACGAGACCTACGGTCAGATGACGACTAAGAAAGTTGCGGAGGTCCTTGGTGCCAAAAGAGCCAGCTAATAGGGCAGACAATCAAAAGACCATCCTGGTCTGTCACGGGACGGGGTGCGTCTCCGGCAAGGCCTTCGAAATCAGGGAGGCGCTGGAGAAGCAGGTGGCCAAGCTGAAGCTGAAAGACGTTGCCGTGGACTTTACCGGCTGCCACGGCTTCTGCCAGCAGGGCCCTATCGCCGTCGTTGAGCCTGAGGGCATCTTTTACACCAAGGTCACCGTTGGCGATGTGCCCGAGATTGTCCAGTCCCACCTTCGCGACGGCAAGCCCGTGGCGCGGCTGTTCTACCGCGACCCGGTTACCGACGAAGCCATACCCTACCATAAGGATATAACCTTCTACAGCCAGCAGACACGCCTGATACTACGCAACTGCGGCGTTATCAACCCGGAGCGAATCGAGGACTATATCAAGACGGGTGGCTACGAGTCGCTGCGCAAGGTGCTAAAAGAAATGACGCCGGAACAGGTTATCGACGAGGTCAAGCGCTCCGGTTTGCGGGGGAGGGGAGGGGCCGGCTTTTCCACCGGACAGAAGTGGGAGTTTTGCGCCAAGGCACCGGGCGACCAGAAGTATATGATTTGCAACGCCGACGAGGGCGACCCCGGGGCTTTTATGGACCGGAGCACCATGGAGGGCGACCCCCATACCGTTATCGAGGGGATGATTATCGCTGCCTACGCCATCGGCGCCTCCGAGGGCTATATCTACATCCGTGCCGAATACCCGCTGGCGGTGCAAAGGGTGCGCCTGGCTATCAAGCAGGCCGAGGATAAGGGCTTCCTGGGCGATAAAATACTGGGCTCTAAATTCAGCTTTCACCTCCACGTCAAGGAAGGCGCTGGCGCCTTTGTCTGCGGTGAGGAGACGGCGCTGATGGCATCTATCGAGGGCAAACGGGGGATGCCCCGCCCGCGCCCGCCCTTCCCCGCCCAGTCGGGCCTGTGGGGCAAGCCGAGCAACATCAATAACGTTAAATCGCTGGCTTCAATACCGGTTATTATCGCCAAGGGTGCCGACTGGTACTCGCAAATCGGCACCGAAAAGAGCAAGGGCACCGTCGTCTTTGCCCTGACGGGAAAGATTGCCAATAGCGGGCTGGTCGAGGTGCCCATGGGCTTCCCGCTGCAGAAGATTATCTACGAAATCGGCGGGGGTATTCCCAACGGTAAGAAATTCAAGGCGGTGCAAACGGGCGGTCCTTCCGGCGGCTGTTTGCCCGCCAGCATGCTGAACCAGCCCGTTGACTACGAGACGCTGGCTGAGGCTGGCTCCATCATGGGGTCGGGGGGAATGGTGGTCATGGACGAGGACACCTGCATTGTCGATGTCGCCCGCTATTTCCTCTCCTTTACCCAGGACGAGTCCTGTGGCAAGTGCGTTCCCTGCCGTCTGGGGACCAAGCAGATGCTGGACATCTTAAATGACATTACCCACGGCCGGGGCAAGCTTGAGGACATTGACCTGCTTTTGACTTTAAGCGAACAGGTTAAGGCCGGCTCGCTCTGCGGGCTGGGGCAGACGGCGCCCAACCCCGTAATTACCACCATCCGCTATTTCCGTGACGAATACGAGGAGCATATCAAGAACCACCACTGCCGGGCGGCGGTCTGTGAGGGAATAGTAACCGCCCCCTGCACCCACACCTGTCCCGCGGGCGTTGACGCCCCTCGCTATATCCGCTTCATCGCCCAGGGCAAGCCGGGCGAGGCGGTAGCCGTCATCAGGGAGAGGATTCCCTTCCCCTCGGTCTGCGGCTATGTCTGTATCCACCCCTGCGAGGCTAAGTGCCGCCGGGGTCTGCTCGACGAGGCTATCGGTATAAGGGTCTTAAAGCGCTTTGCCGTTGATAACGATAACGGTATGTGGAAGGAGAATTCAAGGATAGCTCCCGAAACCGGCAAACGAGTCGCCATCGTCGGCTCAGGGCCGGCCGGGCTTACCGCCGCCTTCTATCTGGCCAAGCTGGGGCATAAGGTTACCGTCTTCGAAGCCCTGCCTGAGGCGGGGGGCATGATGAGGGTGGCTATTCCCGACTATCGACTGCCCAAGGACGTTTTAAGGAGAGATATCGCCGAGATAGAGGCGGTTGGAGTTGACATAAAGACAAACACGAAAGCTGAATCCACCGACGATTTATTTGCCCAGGGCTATGACGCTGTCTTCCTGGCCGTGGGCGCCCATGAAGGCCTGAAGATAGGGGTCAAGGGCGAAGACAGCCCGGGAGTGATGGACTGCGTCAGCTTTTTACGCCAGGTGAGCCTGGGCAAGAAGGTAGATGTAGGGGAGAGCGTAGCCGTTATCGGCGGCGGTAATGCGGCCATAGACTCGGCGCGGACGGCTTTGCGTTTAGGCGCCAAAGAGGTGACCATCGTCTACCGCCGTACCCAAGGTGAGATGCCCGCCAGTGCCGAGGAAATCGAGGGAGCCATCGAGGAGGGCGTCAAGATGCGCTTCCTGGCGGCGCCTTCGAGCCTAAGCCGAAAGAACGGCAAGCTGGAGCTGGAATGTATCGCTATGAAGCTGGGCGACTTTGACGCCAGCGGCCGGCCCCGCCCTGAGCCCATCGAGGGCAGCGAGTTTACCATGAGCTTCGATACTATTATCGCCGCTATCGGCCAGAGGCCCGAGATTCCATCCCGCTTTAACCTTTCGCTGGGTAGGGGCAATACCATCATGGTTGACCCCGATAGCCTGGCTACGGATAAAGAAGGCGTTTTTGCCGGCGGCGACGTGGTCAAGGGGCCGGCTTCGGTTATTGAAGCCATTGCCCACGGCCGTCTGGCGGCAAGCTCTATCGATAAGTACCTGGGAGGGGAGGGGGACATCGAAGAGACACTGGCACCGCCTGAAGAACCGATGAAACCGCTGGAAGAGGCGGAGGAAGAGTGGCGGGTGGAGATACCAGCGCCACCGGCTAAAGAGCGGATAAAGAATTTCGGAGACGTGGAATTGACCCTGAGTCAAAAGATGGCTATAAAAGAGGCTAAGCGGTGCCTGAGGTGCGACCTTGAGGAGAGAGAAGAGTAGCATGGCGGAAATCAAGCTAACTATCGACGGCCAGGAGGTCAAAGCCAGACCGGGGATGACGGTGCTCGAAGCCGCTCAGGAAGCGGGCATCTATATCCCCACCCTCTGCGCCGACCCCGACCTTAAGCCCTACGGCGGCTGCCGCCTTTGCCTCGTCGAGATTGAAAAGATGCGCGGCTTTCCCACCGCCTGCACCACCCCCGCCACCGAGGGCATGGTGGTTAAGACCAACACCGACGCCGTAAACGAAATACGCCGCACCGTCGTCGAACTGCTCTTATCCGACCATCCCAGCGAGTGCCTGATTTGCCACCGAAGGGAGCGCTGCGGGCCCTTCGACATCTGCCTGCGTAATGTGGCCGTGACCGAGCGCTGCGTCACCTGTGCCAAGAATGGGAACTGCGAGCTGCAGGACATCGTTGACTACCTGGGCATCACCGAGCTGCCCTTCAAGCATACCGAACGGACCTATCCGGTTGATACCAGCAACCCCTTCTTCTACCGCGACCTGGACAAGTGCGTCCTCTGCGGGAAGTGCGTGAGGACATGCGACGAGATTCTGGGGGTGGGGGCGGTGGCGATAATCAACCGCGGCTTCGGCAGCAAGGTCGCCACCTTCGGCGATAAGCCGATACTCGATTCCAACTGCGTCTCCTGCGGGGAGTGCGTTGTCCGCTGCCCGGTGGGGGCGCTTATGCCCAAGGTGAACGAGCCTCCCGAGAAAGAGGTGGCTACCACCTGTAGCTACTGCGGTGTCGGCTGCGGTATGTACCTGGGCGTGCGCGACGGCAAGCTGATAAGCTCGCGGGGGAGAAGGGGGAATCCTTCCAACGAGGGGCTGCTCTGCGTTAAGGGTAGGTTCGGCTACAGCTTCGTTAACAGCCCCGACCGCCTGACGAGACCGCTCATCAGGAAGAACGGCAAGCTCGTCGAGGTAGGCTGGGATGAGGCATTAGACCTGGTCGCCAGCAAGCTGGCCACCTATAAGCCTGAGGAGCTATCGGTGCTTTCCTCGGCGCGCTGCACCAACGAGGAAAACTACCTGATGCAGAAGTTCGCCCGCTTCGTCTTAAAGACCAATAATGTTGACCACTGCGCGCGCCTCTGTCACGCCCCCAGCGTGGCTGGACTTATGCAGAGCTTCGGCAGCGGGGCCATGACCAACTCTATCAAAGAAATCGGCGAAGCCAGCTGCCTGTTAATTATCGGCTCCAATACCACCGAGGCCCACCCCGTAATCGGGATGAAGGTGCAGATGGCGGTGCGCCAGAGGGGGGCCAAGCTCATCGTCGTCGACCCGCGCGAGGTTGATACCGTCCGCTATGCCGATATCTGGCTGAGGCTCAAGCACGGCACCGATGTCCCGCTGCTCATGGGAATGGCCAGGGTGATAGTGGACGAGGGTCTGGCTGACCAGGCCTTCATCGACGAGAGGTGCGAGAACTTCGACGAGTTCAAGAAGGCGCTTAAGAAATATGACCTTGATTATGTGGAACGTATCACTGGCGTGCCCAGGGAAAAGGTTGTCGCCGCCGCCAAGCTCTACGCCAGCATCAAGCCCGCGGCTATCCTCTATACACTGGGTATTACCGAGCACTCCCACGGCACCGATAACGTCATCGGCACGGCCAACCTGGCTATGCTCACCGGTAACGTCGGCAAGCCCTCTTCCGGGGTAAACCCCTTGAGGGGGCAGAATAACGTGCAGGGCGCCTGCGACATGGGGGCTTTGCCCAACGTCTACCACGGCTACCAGGCGGTAGCCGACCCCGCCAACCGTGAGAAGTTCGCTAAGGCCTGGGGCGGGCCCGTGGCCAAAGAGCCGGGACTGACCATCACCGAGGTCTTCGAGGCCGGGCGTACGGGCGGCAAGGTAAAGGCACTCTATATCAGCGGCGAGAACCCGGCGGTAACCGACGCCGATGCCACTCACGTCCAGAAATTCCTGAAAAAGCTGGACTTTTTGGTGGTGCAGGAGATCTTCCTCACCGAGACCGCCGAGTTGGCCGACGTTGTTTTACCCGGAGCCAGCTTCGCCGAAAAGGACGGCACCTTCACCAACAGCGAGAGAAGGGTACAGCGGGTGAGAAAAGCTATCGAGCCTATCGGCGACTCACGGCCCGACTGGCTAATTACCTGCCAGCTCGCCCGGAGGATGGGCTACAAGGGCTTTGATTTCAAGGACCCCTCCGAGATTTGGGACGAGGTTGCCCGTCTTGCCCCCAGCTTTGGTGGCATCTCCTTTAAGCGAATCGAGAAATTCGGCCTGCAGTGGCCCTGTCCCACCCCCGACCACCCCGGGACGCCCATACTGCACACCAAGCTCTTTACCCGCGGCAAGGGGCGGTTTATCCCGCTGGAATACCGCCCGCCGGCAGAACTGCCCGATAAGGACTATCCCATCCTCCTGAGCACGGGGCGCTGTCTCTACCACTATCATACCAGCATGACCCGCCAGGTGCCGGGGCTCAACGTCTTGAGGGGCGAGGAGCTGGTGCAGATTAACCCCAAGGACGCCTCGGCGCTGGGCATTGCCGAAGGCGATAAGATAAAGATAAGCTCCCGGCGCGGCGAGGTGACAGCTAAAGCCTGGGTGACTGAGGTGACCCCGGAAGGGGCAATCTGGATGACCTTCCACTTCGCCGACACCCCGACCAATGTTTTGACCAACGCCGCTCTCGACCCGGTAGCCAGGATACCAGAGTACAAGGTCTGTGCCGTGAGGGTAGAGAAGGCATAGACCAGGGTGGTAGCTTATGGGACTACTGGTAACCTTGAACGGGACTCAACTGAATGGTCGCCCGGGACAGACCATTCTTGAACTGGCGCAGGAAAACGGCGTCGATATCCCCACGCTCTGCCACCACGCCGATTTGTCTCCCCTCGGCGCCTGTCGTATCTGCGTGGTCGAGGTGGAAGGCTCCAGGACGCTGGTCGGCGCCTGCCACACGCCTATAGCCGAGGGCATGGTCATCCACACCCATTCCCCCAAGGTCTTAGCCAGCCGCCGGGTCATCGTCGAGCTTTTGCTCGCATCTCACAGCGGCGCCTGCTATATGTGCGACAAAGCCAATATGTGCGAGCTGCGCAAAATCGCCGCCGAGCTTGACGTGGGGCTGCCCCGATTTCGGGTCAAAAAGCACTATTACCCCAAAGAAGACGTCAGCCCCTATATCACCCGCGACCTGACCAAGTGCATCATGTGCCGCCGCTGCGTCCGCGCCTGTATCGAGGTTGCCAAGAAAAACGTTTTCGCTATTGCCTACCGGGGCTTTGACTCCAAGATTGTTGTCGATTTCGACCAGCCCATAGATAAAGAGGTCTGCCGCGATTGCGGTGTTTGTATCCCGTACTGTCCGACAGGGGCGTTGAGCCAGCCGAGAGAGACGAAAGCCGAGAAAAAGGGAAAACCATTAGTTATAACTGGTTGATTCTCTGGTTTGAGGAGGGTGGGGAAGATGAAGAAAGCCGGAGGGACCGAGGGGCAGCTGCTGGTGCTGTTGGAGACAGCCCAGGGTAAATCGGCGCACGTGTCCCGCGAGACCATCACCGAGCTGGCCGAATCCCTGGGGCTATCGATTGGCGAAGTCTATGGGGTGGCCAGCTTCTACTCTTTCCTCTCTACCAAGCCCAAGGGCCGGAATATTATCCGTATCTGTAAGAGCCTGCCCTGCCTGCTCAAAAACGCTGAAGTTATCATCGACAGCATACGCAAAGAGCTTGGCATTAAGCCCGGTGAGACCACCCCCGACGGAAAATTCTCCTTTGAGCTGACCAACTGCATCGGCGCCTGCGATAAGGCGCCAGCCATGATGGTAAACAGCGACGTCCACGGCGAGCTGACGCCGAAGAAGATAGCCAGAATCCTAAAGGCGTATAAATAATTATGGAAAAGCGGATAGTCCTAAAGAACTGCGGGGTTATTGACCCCAAAGATATAAATAGCTTCTTGAAAGCCGACGGCTTTAAGGCGCTGAAAAAGGCTCTGAAACTGACCAGCGCGCAGGTGATAAGCAAGGTCAAGGCGTCGGGACTGCGGGGCAGGGGAGGGGCCGGCTTTCCCTGCGGCTTGAAGTGGGAATTAGCTTCCAAGGCTAAAGGCGAAGAGAAATACGTAATCTGTAACGCCGACGAGGGGGAGGTGGGGACGTTCAAGGACCGGTATATCCTGGAGAACGACCCCTTCAGCCTCATCGAGGGCATCGCCATCGCCGGCTACGCCATCGGGGCTAAGAAAGCCTTTATCTACCTGCGCGCCGAGTATCACTTCCTGCTCGATTTAGTCCAGAATGCCATCGCCCAGTCGAAAAAGAAGGGCTTTCTAGCCCACCTCGATATCGAAATAAGGGAGGGCGCTGGGGCTTACGTCTGCGGCGAGGAATCGGCGCTGATGGACTCGATAGAGGGGAAGCGGGGTGAGGTGCGCTACCGTCCGCCTTTCCCGCCGACCAGCGGCCTCTGGGGCAAGCCGACCATCATCAACAACGTGGAAACGCTGACCAATATACCCCGCATCATCCTTAACGGCGCCGACTGGTTTAATGAGATGGGCACCGAAAAGAGTAAGGGAACTAAAGTATTTTCGGTGAGCGGCGATGTGGCCAAGCCCGGAGTCTATGAGCTAGTCTTGGGAAGCCCGCTTCGAGAGTTGGTCGAAAAGCTGGCTAAGGCTGAGAAGGTCAAGGCGGTGCAGATAGGTGGCGCCACGGGGAGAATTCTACCCTACGCTATGATAGACACCCCCTTATCGTTTGAGAGCGTTCTGGGGGCGGGCGCCATCACCGTCTTCGATGAAACTAGGGATATTGTCGAGATTATAGGCAAGACCATGGAATTCCTGGCCGAGGAGTCCTGCGGCAAGTGTGCTCCCTGCCGCGAGGGCACCGAGGTTATGGTCGAGACCATGGAAAGACTGGGGCGAGGGGAGGGGACTAATAAGGACATCAAAGTTCTGGAGGAGCTGGCCGAGACCATGATGCTCTGCTCGATGTGCGGGCTGGGACAGGCGGCTCCGATACCAGTAGTGGACAGCCTAGAGCATTTTAGAGGCGAATACGAGAAACATCTTCGTCAGAATTAGGGGTGGCTATGATAACAGTGACCAAACAAAAACCGCTGGAAGAGATTTTACCAAGCCTGGGTAAGGCCAAAAAGGTCTATATTATCGGCTGCGGCACCTGCGCCACCATCTGCCACACCGGTGGCAAAGCCGAGGTGCTGGCGATGAAGGAGAAGCTGGAGGCGGAGGGCAAAAAGGTTACGGGTTGGATGGTTATCCCCACTGCCTGCGACGAGCTTACCAGGGAAGCCCTGGCCGAGAACGCCGAAGCCGTTGCTGCCGCCGATGCCATCCTGGTGATGAGCTGTGCCTTCGGCGTCCAGACGGTGACCATGTACAGCGATAAGCCCGTTTATCCAGCGCTAAATACTCTGTTCGTGGGTAAAGAAGAGACACCTGGGCATTTTATCGAGGTCTGTATGCAGTGCGGGAACTGCGTTCTGGCGACGACGGTGGGCATCTGCCCGCTGGTAAGGTGCGCCAAGAGCCTGCTCAATGGCCCCTGCGGCGGCTCGGTTAACGGCAAGTGTGAGGTATCGCCCGATATCCCCTGCGCCTGGCAGCTTATCTACGACCGCCTCAAGGCGCTGGGGCAGCTGGACAAAATGGAGGAGATTGTGCCGGTGCGGGACTGGAGCACCAGCTCTTCGGGAGGCCCGCGCCGAATCGTCCTCACGGATGAAAGCAATGACTAACGACAAAGACAATGATTTCCTGGCTGAAGGCGGTGAGCAAGAGCAACACCCTGAAGAAGCCGCTTTCAAGATGTGGCTCAGGGTATTCCTCACCGTAAGGTGGATTACCGTCCTGGGAATACTGGCGGCTACTCTCGTTGCTTCCAGGATATTCGATATCGAGTTTCCCACCGTACCCGCCTACGGGGTGTGCGCCTTCGTCGCCCTTTGTAACCTGGCGCTCCTCTTCCAGGTGCGGAGCCTGAGGAAGATGCCAACCGGCTTAGCCATCCACCGAGCCCGAATCTACGGCACCATTCACCTCCTGCTCGACCTGGCGGCTTTCGCCGTGCTACTCCACTTCACCGGTGGCATCGAGAACCCCTTTATCTTCTACTTCGTGCTGCACATCATCGGCGCTAGTATCATCCTTCACTACACCTCGGTCTACCTGTTAGCCACCTCGGTTATCGTCATGCTCTCGCTGCTGGTGGGGCTGGAGTATGCCGGGGTGATACCCCATGTAAACCTGGTCGGATTTGCTGACCCCGGGCTTTACCAGGAGGGGGGCTACGTGCTGGCGGTTTTGGTTGTCCTGGGCAGCGCCCTCTTCGCCGCTACCTATATGGCCACCTCCGTTGTCGGTGAGCTGAGAAAGCGGCAGCGCGAGGTGATGCAGTTGAGCCAGCGCCTCCTGGGCAAGAGAACGAGAGAGCTAGAGCAGGCCTCCCAGGAAATAGCCAAGATGGAGGAGGCCCGCAACCGCTTCCTGCACTTCCTGGGGATAACCGTCCACGACCTGAAAGCCCCGCTGACGGCTATTCAGAGCTATTTCTGGGTTATGCTCGGCGGCTTTGCCGGGGAGCTTAGCGAAAAGCAGCGGAACATGCTGGAGAGAAGCAGCCAGAGAATCAAAGAACTGCTCACCCTGATCAGCGACCTGCTCGATATTCCGCGTATCGAAACCGGACAGATGGTCCAGGAGATGAAGGACGTTTCCTTGAGAAAGGTAATCGAGACCGCGGTCGGGGATATGCGTGACCTGGCCAAGCAAAAGAAAATAAAGCTGAAGGTGGAAATGCCCAAGTCTCTGCCTCAGATTCGCGGCTCAGCCCCCAGGCTGCAGCAGGTGATGACTAACCTGCTCAATAACGCCATCAACTATACCCCCGAAGGCGCGGTGACCGTCAGGGTGAGCCTGGACGATAAGGAGATAATGGTCGAGGTTTCGGACACTGGTATCGGCATCCCCGCCGACGAACTGCCCCATATCTTTGAGGACTTTTTTAGAGCCAGCAACGTGGAGATTAAGGGGACGGGGCTGGGCCTGTCCATAGCCAAGAGGATTGTGGAGACGCACGGGGGCAAAATCTGGGTGGAGAGCCCCTGCCTGGAGACAGGGAAGGGGAGCAAGTTCAGCTTTACCCTGCCCCGGAAGAGAAGCAAACGGAGGTGAGGCGATGAAAGCGGGAACCAACCTGGAGAAGGTTTTAGAGAGCGGTCGCTTTGCCGTCACGGCTGAGGCCGGCCCCCCCAAGGGGACGAGCGCTGCCGTAATGCAGAAGAAAGCCGAGATTTTGCGTAACTGCTGCGACGCCGCCAATGTGACCGATAACCAGACGGCTATTGTGCGTATGTCGAGCCTGGCCGGCTGCGTGCTCATGAAGCAGCAGGGCGTCGACCCGGTGATGCAGATAGTCTGCCGCGACCGCAACCGCATCGCTATTCAGAGCGACGTGCTGGGGGCGGTGGCGTTGGGCATCGGCAATATACTCTGCCTTTCCGGTGACCACCAGACGTTCGGCAACCACCCCACGGCCAAAAACGTCTTTGACATCGACTCCATCCAGCTGATTCAGCTATTAAAGACTATGCGGGACGAGAAGAAGTTTCTCTGCGGCGAGGACATCTCGGGGGAGGTGCCTATTTTCATCGGGGCGGCGGCCAACCCCTACGCTGACCCCTTCGAGTTCCGCGTCGCCCGACTGGCCAAGAAAGTGAAGGCGGGCGCTGAGTTTATCCAGACCCAGGCGGTCTATGACATCGACAAGTTCGCCAAGTGGATGAAGATGGTCGTTGACAAAGGTCTGGACGAGAAGACGCACATACTGGCTGGGGTTATTCCCATAAAGTCGGCGGGTATGGCGCGCTACATGAGGGACTACGTCTCTGGGGTGACCGTGCCTGATGAGGTGGTGACCCGTATGGAACAGGCTCAGGACGCCAAGGCGGAGGGGGCCAAGATAGCCGTGGAGATTATCGAGAGAGTCAAGGAAATCCCCGGAATTCACGGCGTCCATATTATGGCGGTGGGCTGGGAGGACATCGTTCCCGAAATCGTAAAACAGGCTGGATTATTGCCCAGACCTGTATTATAATGGCAAGGAGAGCTATGGCTAAGAAGATTTTGGTAGTTGACGACGACCCCGATATCCTGGACGCGGTAACCATGATTTTAGAGTCCCAGGACTACAAGGTAGTTACCGCCCGGGATGGTATAGAAGCCCTGGCCAACCTCAAGGCGGAGAAGCCCGACCTGATGATTTTAGACCTGCTCATGCCCAAGATGGACGGCTGGGCGGTATGCAAGGAGCTGCAGGACCCGAGGTGGTCTAAGTACCGCGACGTGCCTATCCTTATCCTGACCTCGGTGAGGGAGGAAGCCAGCCGCCGCCGCTACGAGCTGGAGACCGGGCTGGAGCTGGACGTGGACGACTACGTGGAGAAGCCCTTCAGTCCCGACATATTGCTGGAGAGGGTAGGGAGGCTCATTAAGAAGAAGGGGTGAAGATGGAAAAGAGAGCTAAAATCCTTCTCGTTGACGACGACAAGGATTTCATAGAGTCAACCAGGCTCGTCCTGGAGAGCAAGCGTTACCGGATAATCGTGGCCTCTAACGGGGACGAGGGACTGCGCAAAGCAAGGGAGGAAAAGCCCGATTTAATCCTCCTCGACGTGATAATGCCGGTCAAGGACGGTTTCACCGCCGCCGAGCAGCTCAAGAAAGACCCCCAGCTCAGAAAAATCCCCACCCTGATGCTGACCGCCTTCGCCACCAAGGGCAGAGAGACCTCAATACCGGTCAGCCGGGGGCTTGCCCTGGAGACCGAGGACTATATCGATAAGCCGGTAAGCCCTGTCGAGCTACTGGCCAGGGTTAAAAAGCACCTCAAGAAGGCGGGCTTTTAGGGGAGGGGACAGTCACGGGCTCGTAGCTCAGCGGCAGAGCGGTCGGCTCATAACCGATTGGTCGTAGGTTCGAATCCTACCGAGCCCACCACCCCATTCCTCCAGGATTCACGACACCTGCCGCCTAATCCCTCCACCCTCCAGGTGTTCGAATCCTACCGAGCCCACTTACTTTATACCCGAAAAGTAAGTTTACATAATGATTGGTTAGTTTTGGTAAGTTTTGAGTAGTTATTGTCAACTTTGTTCCTGCCGTCAAGCGTGGGGGATTTTATCAAAATAACTATACATAATGTTAAAAGCCCACTGATTTTTGCCGTTTTTCGATGAAACAGCGCCTGGCTTAAGCAGGTAACTACAGGCTTAAGTACACTAAGGGCATCTCCAGAGAGACGCCTATGCTGCTCAAGATTCTTCGGCTCACTTGACTAAAAGCTCGGCTGGGAAAGCCAGCAATAAAATCTCGTGGTTCTCAGGGCTTCAAAATGACAGGAGCCGGCTCATGGCCAACTATGAGGACCTGTCTCGACACTTCCGTGACGCGGCTACTGGAGAAGTAGTCTGGGCTACAGCGTCATTTGCCCTTGGTGCATTGACAGTCAGTCTTTATACCCTCTGGTTGCAAATCGGTTGAGTCCCAGTAGGGGGCCTGAAGAGGGCAGCGGTTCAGGCTTTTCCTGGCTACGAACTCTACATAACATTTATAGTGCGCCCCAGTATTGTAAAGGGCCGAAATGGGGCTATTCCTCCTCATCCTGAGCCCAGCGGAAACCGACCCACATCAGTATCACACCGACTACAAACATGTAAATCTCGGGGCTTCCCAGGAAATGATAGTCTTCAAAGTACATATCGATATTCAGGGCTCCGTAAATAAACATTCCCAGGCCAATGGCGAAAATCGGTAAGCCGGCAGCAATGAACATCTTGCCGTTTACAATTCTTCTTTCCTTTTTCCGGTCCAGGTCTTGCTGCATGAGATGGTTTTTAAGGCCATCTACTTTGCTCGTAATTGTCGTTCGCCACTCTTGCTCCTTTGTCTTTTCGCACCCCTCGATGTAAGCCTCTATCTTCTTGACGCTGTTTTCAAGGTCCTTTTCGGCCATGGCGGCACCTCCTTGTGGACTAGATTATACCACTACACCGCAGAAAATTGACTGTTATTATGTAAAGTAATTCCCTGTCCCTCCCAGGACCGCTGAAAATACCACTCCATTCCTTATATAAGGATGGGGTTTCACGGGGTGGTTTTTGTTGAAGGTGCTGGGGGCGAAAAGGAGAGGAAATCTGCCCTCTCGCGAGCCTCAAGGTATCAGAATACTCGTAAACGATTTTAGGGGCTTAAATTTGGCTCTCAGCGCGTCATTTTGGGAGGCTGTCTATTCCGGCTCTTCCGGTGGCCAGGGACGCGGAAGGTCGAGGAGATCTTCAACCTGGACTGCAGCGCCATCCTGCTGTACGAGAGGGATGGGGAGACTCTCACGATAAGGGCGGCCAGGGGGTACGACCCGGGGACGGTGGCCGCCTTCCGGGGCCGCATGAGCGTGGGCATCACGGGCCTCGCCCTCGAGAGGGGGGAGCCCGTGCTCGTCAAGGACGTGAAGACCGAGCCGAAGTACGTGGTAGGGGTCAAGGGGGCCGCCTCGGGGCTCGCCGCGCCGCTGGTGGTCAACGGGTGCACGATCGGCGTCCTGG
>DAOUMR010000138.1:0-4974 GCA_034409905.1 Dehalococcoidales bacterium
TAACCGTAACCGTCAGCGACGGCAAGAAAACTGTCAGCGATAGCTGCAATATCCAGGTAGTCAACTCTGCACCCGTTATCGCCAGCCTCACCCCCAGCGCCACCGAGCTACCCCCTGAAGGTAGCTGCACCATAGGCTGTGCCGCCAGCGATGCTGATGGCGACACCCTCACCTATACCTGGTCAGCCACCGGTGGGGCTATTACGGGAACGGGCAACTCGGTCAGCTGGGAGGCACCAGCCGCCGAGGGGACCTACACCATCAGCGTATCGGTGAGCGATGGTCACGGCGGGACCGCCAGCGATAGCTGCGATATCACCGTTGAGATGAAATACGGCGCTATTGATATTCAGTCCAGCCCGGCCGGAGCTGCCGTCTTTCTCGATGGGGTGGATACGGGCAACATAACCCCCTACGTTATCACCGGCTTGGCCCCCGGCACTTACGATGTCATGCTGTACCGCTATCACTACAAATATCGCCAAGCCATGTTAACCGTCAATCCCAACGAGACCACCTATATCAACTGGTCGCTCACCTATGCCCCCGAGCTGACGCTGACTATACAGCCGGACCCCGATAGCGGCAAAGATGCTACGGCAGATGCGTTTTATCCGACTGAGAACTTTGGAACTAACCCCCAGCTATCTATTGGTTCTTGGACTCTAGAAGACCCGAGAGAAAAAAGGTCATACCTGCAATTCAGCCTCGATTCCCTCCCCGCTGATGCCGTAATAGTAAGCGCCCAGCTAGCATTATGGTCCTCGCTCACGATTAACTTTGAGGAAGTGCCTGCTGGCGCCTATGTCGTAGAGGAAAATTGGACCGAAGACGGTATAACCTGGAATAACCAGCCGGATTTCGCCGCAACACCGGAATCTATCACCAATGTGCCGGCTACGGGAATAGGCTTTTGGGTCTACTGGACTACTACCAACATGGTCAAAGGCTGGTGGGACGGCACTATAGCCAACTACGGTTTGGTGCTTAAAGACATCGATGAGAGCACCGCAGAGTCCCAGAAAGGCTTCTACTCCTCAGACGGGGGCACCTCTGACCATCGTCCCAGGCTGATAATTACCTATTTCGACCCGACCTCTTAACCTGCGGTTGATAAGGAGAGCCTCCCCAAGGGGAGGCTCTCCCGTCTTATCCCTTAACTGGATGGGCGCTAAAGGGTTTATAGGGGTCTATGATGGGGATACGGGGCACAACCCCCACAGGAGGATACATAAGGGGTACCACCCTTATAGGGTGGGTATTGGGTGGGAAGAAATAACCTACGCTAAACAAAAGGGGTGAGGTAGATAAATATAAAATTCGGCACCGACGGCTGGCGAGGTATTATCGCCCAGGACTTCACCTTCGATAACGTAAGGGCCTGCTCCCAGGCGGTGGCTGACTACCTCAAAAAAGCGAAGTTAAGCCAGCGGGGGCTGGTAATCGGCTATGACAACCGCTTCGCCTCCGAAGACTTTGCCCGTGCCGCCGCCGAGGTCGTTGCCGCCAACGGGATAAAGGTATACCTCTGCCCCAGAGCCACGCCGACGCCGGCGACAAGCTACGGCGTCCTGGCCAAAAAGGCGGGCGGGGCTATTATCATCACCGCCAGCCATAACCCGGCCATCTGGAACGGTTTTAAATACAAGACCGAAGGCGGCGCCAGCGCCCCCTCAGCGGTTACCGCCCAGATAGAAAAGAACCTCCCCACTGCCCTGGCGGGCAAAATAAAGCGCTTGCCCCTACCCCAGGCTTTAGAACAGGGAATTGTGGAATACCTCGACCCGGCGCCGCTCTATACCCGGCAGCTGGCTAAGCTCGTCGACACCAAGCGGCTGCGCCAATCTAAGTTCAAGGTGGTCTTCGACCCCATGTACGGGGCGGGCGCTGGCTATCTTAATCATCTGCTGGGCGGGGGGGCTATGGAACTCAAGGAAATAAACGGTGAGCGTAACCCCCTCTTCCCCGGCATCCAGCCCGAGCCGATTGCGGCTAATCTGACTAAGCTCTCAGCGACGGTGCAAAAGGAAAAGGCAGCCATCGGCCTGGCTACTGACGGCGACGCCGACCGGGTAGGCATTATTGACGAAAAGGGCAGTTTCCTCACCCAGCTCCAGGTCTTCGCCCTGCTCTGCCTCTACCTGCTGGAGGTAAGGGGGGAGCGGGGGGCAATGGTCAGGACGATTACCGGCACCACCATGGTCGACCGCCTGGGTGAAATATTCAATGTCCCCGTCTATGAGACATCGGTGGGCTTTAAGTATGTCGCCCCGGTAATGACGAAAAATGACGCCCTCATCGGTGGGGAGGAGAGCGGGGGCTACGGCTTCCGCGGTCACATGCCCGACCGGGACGGCATCCTAGCCGGCCTTTATTTCCTTGACTTCATGCTCCAGACGGGTAAGACCCCTTCGCAGCTTTTGGACTACCTCTACAACAAGGTAGGACCTCATTATTACCAGCGCCGTGACTTCAGCTTCCCCGAAGAGCGACACCAGGCGATAACCAAAAGCGTCAAGGATAACCTGCCCCAATCTATTGAGGGGGTCAAGGTAGCCAAGGTCAACGACAGCGACGGTTTCTACCTGAGCCTGGCCGATACCAGCTGGCTCTTAATCAGGTTCTCCGGCACCGAGCCCGTGCTCCGCATCTACGCCGAGAGCGATAGCCCGGTGCGGGTGGAAAAGCTGCTGGAAGTGGGGCGGAAGCTGGCCGGAGTCTAGAGGGAAAACGAAGATGACAGAAAAACTTCCCCGCAAAACCGAAAAGCCCTGGGGCTTCGAGCTGCTCTTTGCCCAGACGCCGCAATACGCCGGCAAGCTCATCTTCGTTAAGAAAGGACACCGCTTAAGCCTCCAGTACCACGAAATTAAGGACGAGACTATCTACCTCCACCAGGGGAAAATACTTCTGGAAATCGAGGAAGGGGGCAGGATGGTTTCGAAGACTTTTTTGCCCGGCCAGTCGGTAAGAGTCCCCCCCCACACCAAACACCGCCTCAAGGCTATCGAGGATACAACTCTCTTTGAGGTCTCGACACCGGAGCTTGAGGACGTGGTCAGGCTAGAAGACGACTACGGGCGGGCAAAGCACCAAGACTAGGGCTTCTTTAGCGTCAGCGCCCCGGTAGGACATACCGCCACGCATTCGGCGCAACCGCGGCAATTCGATTCAGCCATCGGCTCATCGGCAAAGGTGGTCATGCGGCGCTTAAAGCCGCGGTGGGCAAAACCGAGGGCGCCGATGCCCAGACGCTGGCGGCAGACCCAGATACAGCGCCCGCAGAGGACGCACTTGTTGGGGTCGTAGGTGAATTCTGAACTGCTATCGTCTATCGGCAGCTTGCGCAGTATTTTTCTAAAACGCTTCGTCTTGAGCTTAACCCCAAGGTGGGCGGCTATCTTTTGCAGCTCGCAGGCGCCGTTGGCCGGGCAGTTGGCGCAGTCAACCTCGTTGCTGGCCAGAAGCAGCTCTAAAGCGGTACGCGCCAGCCTTTGTGCCATCGCACCTTTAGTATTGACGACCATACCCTCTTCCACCCTCTCGGTGCAGGCGGTGACCGCCCTACCCCCTATCTCCACCCAGCAGAGGCGGCAGGAGGCGTCTGATGTCTCTTTCCCGCGGAGGGCGCAGAGATGGGGAATATAGATGCCGTTATCCAGCGCCGCCCAGAGGACTTTCTGCCCCTGGGGGGCTTTTACCTTTTTGCCGTCTATGGTTAAAGCTACCGTTTTCATTTCTCTTTTGGCACCAGGCTCGGCGGCGAAAGCTTGACGACGGCGCTATACTGCGGCGGGCAGGAGGTCAGGCAGGTGCCGCACTTGACGCACTTCTCCTGGTCGATGATTTTATACCTTTTCTTAGGGTGGCTGGATATGGCTTCCACGGTGCAGGTGCCGACGCAGGCATCGCAGGAACGCTCGCACTTCTCCGGGATGATGTAACAGGCAATAAGCTCCGGGCACATCAGCGCCGGGCAGCGCCCCTCCAGTATGTGCGCCTCGTACTCGTCGCGGAAATAGCGCAGCGTGGATAGTATGGGGTTGGGCGCCGTCCGGCCCAATCCGCAGAGCGAGCCCGACTTGACGTCCTCGGCCAGCTCGGCGACTGTACCCAATTCTTTGAGCCTGCCCCTGCCTTTGGTAATGTCGTCCAGGACTTCCAGCATCTGTTTCGTCCCCAGTCGGCAGAAGGTACATTTGCCGCAGGACTCGCGCTGGGTGAACTCCAGGAAATAGCGGGCTATCTCCACCATGCAGTCTTCTTCGTCGAGGACAATCATGCCGCCCGAGCCCATCATCGCCCCGGCCTTGGTCAAGGAGTCGAAGTCGATGGGCAGGTCCAAAGCCGATTCGGGCAGGCAGCCGCCGGAGGGACCCCCTATCTGCACCGCCTTGAATTTTTTGCCATTGGGGATACCGCTGCCGACATCGAAGATGAGCTGGCGCAGGGTGGTGCCCATGGGCACCTCGACTAAGCCCGTGTTGACCACCTTCCCCGCCAAAGCGAAGACGGCGGTACCGGGGCTGTCTTTAGCGCCGATAGTGCGAAACCATTCCGCACCCCGATTGATTATATGGCGGATAAAAGCCAGCGTCTTGACGTTATTAATAAGCGTCGGCTGGCCGTTTAGGCCGTTGGTGGCCGGATAAGGGGGGCGGTGATTGGGGGTGCCCGCCTCGCCCTCTAATGAGGCAATAAGGGCCGATTCCTCGCCGCAGACGAAGGCGCCCGAGCCCTGAAAGAGCTTAATATCGAAGCTGAAGCTGGTGCCCAGTATATTTTTGCCCAAAAGATTTAGCTTTTTTGCCTGGCGGAGAGCGATGCGCACACGGCGCACCGCCAGGGGATACTCGGCGCGGACGTAGATATAGCCTTCTCTAGCGCCGACGGCATAAGCCGCGATAACCATCCCCTCAATCACGGAGTGGGGGTCGCTCTCCAGGATAGCTCTGTCCATAAAGGCGCCGGGGT
>DAOUMR010000139.1:0-2717 GCA_034409905.1 Dehalococcoidales bacterium
CAAATCGGGCCGCACCTTCCGCGGCCTCTGCCCTTTCCACGGCGAAAAACACCCCTCCTTCTATGTCTATCCCGAGCAGCAAAGCTGGCACTGCTTCGGCTGCAACACGGGCGGCGACGCCTTCTCCTTCATCATGAAAAAGCAGGGCATCGACTTCGGCGAGGCGTTAAGGGAGCTTGCCCAGAAAGCCGGCGTAACTATCCCCTCGAAACGCGAGCCTGCCGCCGAAAGCGAGGAGAGGCAAAAGCTCTATCAGGTCAACCAGGCGGCGGCGCTCTATTTCCAGAGCCTGCTTAACTCCCCGGCCGGGGAGAAAGCGCGAAAGTATGTGGAGAAAAGAGGCTTTACGGCTCAGACCATCGCCGACTTCCAGCTCGGCTACAGCCTCAACAGCTGGGAGAGCCTGAAGAAATACCTCACCGAGAAAGGCTATGCCGAGAAGGATATGCTCGCCGCTGGCTTAACTATCGAAGCCGAGGACAAAAAGAGCCACGATAGATTCCGCGATAAGCTGATGTTCCCCATCGCCGACGCCCGCGGCCGGATTATAGGTTTTGGGGCCAGGGTGCTCGATGATTCCCTGCCCAAATACCTCAATTCACCCCAGACCCCCATCTTTGATAAGAGCGGCAACCTCTACGCCCTTAACCTGGCTAAAGAGGCTATCAGGGAGCAGGGGCTGGTGGTCATCGTCGAGGGCTACATGGACGTCATCACCGCCCACCAGAACGGCTTTAGCAATGTCGTCGCCTCGATGGGCACCTCGGTCACCGAGAAACAGGTGAGCACGCTGAAACGAATAACCCAGAACATAACCCTGGCTCTCGACGCCGATACCGCCGGCGAGGAAGCCATGCTGCGCGGCGTCGAATTCGAAAACACCCTCGGCACCGAGGTAAAGGTCGCTATTCTACCCAAGGGCAAAGACCCCGACGACGTTATCAAGGAAGACCCCGACGCCTGGCCCAAGCTGCTGGAGAAAGCCTTGCCCGTGGTCGATTTTACCTTTGGTATGGTCGCCTCCGGGCTTGATTTGACTACGGCCAAAGACAAGTCGCTGGCGGTGGAAAAGCTGCTGCCCATCATCGCCGAAATCAAAGACCCCATCCGCCAGGCACACTACCTGCAAAAGCTGGCCAGGCTGGTGCAGGTCAACGAGCGCAGCGTGGAAGCGGCTCTGGGCAGGCTCAAGGTCAGGCCCAAGCGAGCACCGATAGAGCCGAAGCCGGAGAGATACCTGCAGCCGCTTCTCTCCAACCCCATCGAAGACTACTGCCTGTCGTTACTACTGCAGCACCCGGAGCTCAAGGCTAAGGACGAGGATATGCTGCCCGAATACTTCGAAAGCAGCCAAAACCGCGAAATCTTTATTGCACGGCGGGAGAGTGCTAAAATAGAAGAGTTGAGGGATAGGCTCGACCCGGCCGTTCACGAGCAACTCGACGCCCTGCTGGCCAGGAGCCTTTCGCCCAACAAGATAGGGTTAAAATATACCGAGTGCGCCCTGCGGCTGCGGGAAAGATACCTCCGCAGCCTGGCGGCGAAAATAGAAGCCGTGCTGGCGCAGGAAGCCGAGTCGGGGGGCAGAGCCGCCGACCTGGCTAAGCTCAAGGAGCAGGGTCTGGAGGTCAACAACCAGCTGGGCGAGGTCTTCGCCCGGAAAAAACAGTGGCGGCTGACAAAGGGGGTGAGGTAATGGACCGAGAAGACGAAGAGAATCGTCGCTTCCGCCCGCGGGACGACGATTCCGAAGACGAAGAGGAAGGCGATGACGGCGATTCCGCCGAGTCAGGCTCGCTCTGGCGCGAGGTAAGACAGCTCGACTTCGAGAAAGAGGAGCTGGACTCAGAACTGGAGACGGAAACGCCCCTGGAGCAGACCGAGGAGCAGGAGGTGGTGGACGACCCTGTCCGCATGTACCTGCACGAAATCGGGCGGGTGCACCTGCTCACCGCCAACGAGGAAAAACACCTGGCGCGGCAGATGGAGGAAGGCCGGCGCATCAAGGAGATTAGACAGAACTACCTGCTCAAACAGGGCAGAGACCCTTCAGCCACCGAGATAATCATCGCCATCCTTGAGGAGCTTTCCCGGGCCGCTGCCACCATCCGCCTCATCCAGGAACAGCTCAAGATAGAGCCCACCAGCGGCTTCCTGGAGACCATCTCCAACCCAACGCTGCGGGAAAGCATCGACGGCGAGATAAAGCCGCAGCTCATCCTGGCCATTTCCCACCAGACGGGGAAGTCGATAGCCGAAACCGAGCTTTTCCTGGCCGAACTCTCGCTGAACATCACCCTGCTGCCCAAGGAGATACTGGAGGCTATCGGCGCCAAGGTCACTCTGGCGGGAATAGCCATGCTGGTGACCAAGCCCAGCTGCGTCAAAGCCATTCAGGAATACGAACAGCAACTACAGGCCTATCTGGACAACATCGAGCGCGAGTCGGAAAAGGCAGCCAACCACCTCACCGAAGCCAACCTGCGCCTGGTGGTCAGCGTGGCTAAAAAACACATCGGGCGGGGCATGTCGCTGCTCGACCTCATTCAGGAAGGCAACATCGGGCTGCTGCGGGCGGTCGAAAAGTTCGACTACCGCAAGGGCTATAAGTTCAGCACCTACGCCACCTGGTGGATTCGCCAGGCAATCACCCGCGCCATCGCCGACCAGGCGCGCACCATCCGCATCCCCGTCCATATGGTCGAGACAATAAATAA
>DAOUMR010000140.1:0-9964 GCA_034409905.1 Dehalococcoidales bacterium
ACGCCCGGGTCAGGGCTAAAGTTAAGGGCAGCGAAAACAGCCCGCGGCTCTGCGTTTTCCGCAGCCTGAACCACATCTATGCCCAGGTCATCGACGACGATAAGGGGCATACCCTGGTGACGGCTTCGACGCTGGACGGGGAGATAAAGCCCGGTGTCAACGGCAAGGCCAAGTCGGCTAGAGCCGCGCTGGTCGGCACCCTGGTGGCCAAGCGCGCCCTGGATAAGGGCATAAAACAGGTCGTCTTCGACCGCGGCGGCTACAAATATCACGGCCGGGTTAAGGCCCTGGCTGAGGCGGCCCGTGAGGCCGGACTCAAGTTTTAGGGGGTAGTTTTAACTGAAGTGAAAGGACCCATAAGCAAGATAGACCCGACGGAGCTGACGCTGACCGATAAGCTGGTCTATATCAACCGCGTGACCAAGGTGGTGAAGGGGGGCAAGCGCCTCAGCTTCAGCGCTTTGGCGGTGACCGGCGACGGTAACGGCCACGTGGGCATCGGCGTGGGCAAGGCTAACACCGTGCCCGAAGCCATCAGCAAGGCGAACGCCATCGCCCGCAAGAACCTGCTCAAGGTACCCCTGGCCGGGACCACTATCCCCTACGAGATAACGGTCAAGTACAGCGCCGCCAGGGTCCTGCTCAAACCGGCTGCCCCGGGCACGGGTATTATCGCCGGGGGCAGCATAAGGGCGGTGGTTGAAGCGGCGGGCATCAAGGATATACTGACCAAGTCCCTGGGCAGCCCCAACCGCATTAACACGGCCAAGGCGACCATAGTTGCCTTAAGCCGGCTTAAGGTCCCCGAAGAGGAAATGGCCAGGCGGGCTGGCTCAAAGGTCGAGGAGGACAGTGAGGCCAGGGAGGAGGTCGTCGGTGGCTAAACTTAAGGTAACCTTAATTAAGAGCGGCATCGGCTATGCCCAGGACCAGAAGAAAACACTTAAAGCCCTGGGGCTTAACCGCTTGAATAAGACTATCGTGCATAACGATAACTCCTCGGTACGTGGTATGCTCGATAAAGTGAGGCACCTGGTAAGGGTGGAGGAAGCCAACTGATGTTACAGGAAAAACTTACCCCCGCCCCCGGCTCCAAAAAAGACAAAAAGAGAGTGGGCCGGGGAGACGGCAGCGGCTACGGCACCTATTCGGGGCGGGGCTCTAAAGGACAGAAGTCCCGCGCTGGCTACAAGATGCGCCCTGGATTTGAGGGGGGGCAGCTGCCCCTAATCAAGCGCCTGCCGCGCAAGCGTGGCTTCACCAACCCCTTCAAGACGGCCTACAGCCTGGTCAGCCTGGCTCAGCTTAGCGTCTTCGAGCCGGACAGCGAGGTGACCCCGGAGAAGCTGGTCGAGGCGGGGATAATAAAGTCATTGAAGAACCCGATTAAGGTCCTGGCTGGCGGCGAGCTTAAGCACGCCCTGACGGTTAAAGCTAACAAGTTTTCGGCGGCGGCTAAAGCCAAGATAGAAGCCGCCGGCGGCAAAGCCGAGGAGGTAGCCTAGTGGCCCAGAAGCCAACCAGACCGCGACTGCTGCAGGCCATGATTGACGCCTTCAGTCTGCCCGACCTGAGGCGGCGGATTCTCATTACCCTTGGCATCCTGATAGTCTTCCGCTTCATCGCTCACATACCTCTGCCCGGTGTGGACCTCGAAGCCCTGCGCAATCTCTTCGACCAGAATGCCCTGCTGGGTATGCTCGACATGTTCAGCGGCGGCGCCATGAGGCGTTTGAGCGTGGCGGCGATGGGGGTTTACCCCTACATCACGGCTTCCATTGTGATGACGCTGCTGGTGCCCATCATCCCCAAGTTGAGGGAGATTTCTCAGGAAGGGGAGGCGGGCCAGAACAAGATTAACCGAATTACCCACTGGCTGACCGTTCCCCTGGCCGGTCTTTCCGGCTACGGGCAGCTGGTCTATCTGCAGCACGAGGGCGTTGTCGGCGCCGCTGCCATCCTGCCCATGACGGCCATGGTGATTTCAATGATAGCCGGCACTATGTTTCTGGTCTGGCTGGGCGAGCGTATTACCGAGCACGGCATCGGCAATGGGATATCCATAATCATTTTTGCCGGCATTGTTGCCGGCTTACCTGAGATGATACAGCAGGGTTTCTTGGCTAAGGAGAACTTCGGCGGTCTGGCCGTCTATATTCTTATTGCCTTAGCCACCACCGTCTTTATCGTCTATTTTATCGAAGCCCACCGCCGCGTTCCCGTCCAGTATTCCCGGAGCGTATTTCGCGGCGGGCGTATGTACCGGCAGGCGGGTTCGACGCATATACCGCTGCGGGTTAATACGGCGGGGATGATACCCCTTATCTTCGCCATGTCGCTGGTTATCTTCCCCGGCGTGGTGGCTAGCTACTTCGCCGCTCCGACGGGGGCTGACCCGAACTTCGCCAACTGGATTGTCGACCTGTTTAACCCCAACGCGCCGCTGCCGCTGGGCTTGTTCTACTGGGGGCTCTATTTCCTGCTCACCATCGGCTTTGCCTTTTTCTACACCATGGTCATCTTCGAGCAGCAGGACCTGCCCAATACCCTGCAGCGACAGGGCGGGTTTATCCCCGGAATCAGGCCGGGGCAGCATACTAAAGAATATCTGGACGGGGTGATAAAGCGTATCACCTGGGCCGGGGCTTTGTTCCTGGCCGTAGTGGCGGTGATACCCTTTGTCGCCCGCGAGATTAGCGACGTTCAGGTGATACAGCTATCCAGTATGGGTATGCTTATCGTCGTCGGCGTGATTTTAGATACCATGAAGCAGATGGAGGCGCAACTGGTTATGCGGCGCTATGAGGGCTTCATTAAATAGGGTGAATGGTGTATATTGTCTTTCTGGGAGCCCCGGGCGCGGGCAAGGGAACACAAGCCGCCAGTGTGGCCAAGAAGTTAAAGCTGGCGCATATCGCCACCGGCGACCTGTTTCGGCAGGCGCTGGAGCGGGGAACCGAGCTGGGACTAGCGGCGAAGTCCTATATGGAGAAGGGGGTGCTGGTTCCCGACCAGATAACGATAGACATGGTCCTGGAGCGGCTTTCGGCTCCGGATAGTAGGGGAGGGGCAGTCCTCGACGGCTTTCCCCGCAATCTGAAGCAGGCTGAAGCTCTGGATAAGGCTTTAGCCCGTCAGGGCAAGGCAATAGATAAGGTGGTGCATATCGGGGTATCGGAAGAGGAGGTGCTGAGGCGGCTGGGCGGGCGTCGGGTCTGCCGGGTGTGCCAGGCGCCGTGCCACGTCACCGATTCCCCTCCCAAGGTGGAGGGGGTTTGCGATGTGTGCGGCGGCGAGCTCTACCAGCGCCCCGACGATACCGAAGAGAGCATTAAGAAGCGGCTTGAGGTCTACTCAGATGAGACCGCCCCGCTTATCGACTATTACCGTCGGGCGGGCAAGCTGCTGGAGGTGGCTGGCGAGGGGGGCGTTAGGGCGGTGGAGAAGAGAATAGTTGCCGCCCTGGCTGGAGAACGTTTATAGTTAGATGAGTATCATTATTAAATCGGAGCGAGAGATAGCTCTGATGCGACAGGCGGGGAGGATTGTCGGCACGGTGCTGGACACCTTGAGCCGAAGGGTGAGACCAGGTATGAAGACGAAAGAACTGGATATAATTGCCGCCGAAGAGGTGGAGAGGCTGGGGGGTAAGCCCTCGTTTAAGGGCTACCGAGGCTTCCCGGCCAATCTCTGCGTCTCGGTCAACGACGAGGTGGTGCACGGCATACCCGGCGAGCGCGTTTTGCGCGAAGGTGATATAGTATCCTTAGACTTCGGCGCCATCTACAACGGTTTTCACGGCGACGGCGCTGTAACCGTGGGGGTGGGGGAGATAGACTCGCGGGCTAGGGAGCTTGTCGAGACCACCCGTGGGGCTCTGGGGGCGGGCATTAACGCCGCCCGTGACGGGGCCAGGCTGGGCGATATCTCGGCAGCTATCCAGGGCTATGCCGAGGGGAGGGGCTTTTCGGTGGTGCGCGAGTATACCGGGCACGGTATCGGGCGCGAGATGCACGAAGAGCCGCAGATACCCAACTTCGGGGTGGCGGGGACGGGACCGGTATTAAAAAAGGGCATGACCATTGCCCTGGAGCCGATGATAAATGCGGGCGACTGGCATACCCGGCTCGGTAGCGACCAGTGGACGGTGCGCACCGCCGACGGCAGCCTCTCCGCCCACTTTGAACATACGATAGCGATTGCTGGCGATGCAGCCGAGGTGCTGACCGCCAGAGAAGGAGTTTATGCCTAAGAAGGAGGCCATTGAGGTCGAAGGGACGGTAGTCGAGCCCCTGCCTAACGCCATGTTCCGGGTCGAGTTGCCTGACGGCCACAAAGTCCTGGCCCACATCTCGGGCAAAATAAGATTGCATTACATCAGAATCCTGCCCGGGGATAAGGTCCTGGTGGAGCTTTCCCCCTACGACCTGAGCCGGGGTCGGATTACCTATCGCTTTAAGTAATGCCGAGAGTTAATTATGAAAGTAAGAGCTTCAGTCAGAAAGATATGCGAAAAGTGCAAGATAGTGAAGCGGCGGGGGGTGGTCAGGGTTATCTGTTCCAACCCCAAGCATAAGCAGAGGCAGGGCTAAAACCCTAGCCTTAAGGAGGCTTATTAATGGCGCGTATAGCCGGAGTTGATATACCGAAAAACAAGCAGGTCTTGTTCTCGCTGCAGTATATCTATGGCATTGGCCCTTCTTTGAGCCAGAAGATTCTGGCCCAGGCTAAGGTCGACCCCTACACCAAAGTTAGCGACCTGGCCGAGGAAGAGGTCAATCGCCTGCGCGAGATTATCGACAAAGAGCATAATGTCGAGGGAGAACTGAGGAAAGAGGTTGACCTCAATATAAAGCGCCTCATCGAAATCGGCAGCTACCGGGGCGCCCGGCACCGCCACGGGCTGCCGGTGAGGGGGCAGCGCACCCGCACTAATGCCCGCGCCAAGCGCGGCGCCCGCAAGACGGTAGCTGGCCGGGGCCAGCGGCGCGGCATGACCAAGAAGTAATTGAGGTTACAATCAGAGGAGAGATAGAATGGCACAGAAGAAGCGCAACAAAGCCAGAAAGCGGGAACGGAAGTCCATCCCGACGGGTAGGGCTTATATCCAGTCCAGCTTTAATAATACCATAGTTACCCTGACCGACCCCCAGGGCAATGTTATCGCCTGGGGAAGCTCGGGTTCGGCGCGCTTTAAGGGTTCGCGTAAGGGAACGCCTTATGCGGCGCAGCTGGCCGCCCGCGATGCGGTGCGCAAGGGTATGGAGCACGGCCTGCGCCAGGTTGAGGTCTTCGTTAAGGGGCCGGGCAGCGGGCGCGAGGCAGCGATTCGTTCCCTGCAGGCTTCGGGGCTTAACGTCACTAGCATCAGGGACGTAACGCCCATACCGCATAACGGCTGTAGGCCGCGCAAGAGGAGGCGGGTCTAAATGGCCAGATACGCATCGGCGGTTTGTCGCCTCTGCCGGCGCAGCGGCGAGAAGTTAATGCTCAAGGGCAGTCGCTGCTTTACCCCCAGGTGTGCCTTCGAACGGCGCGCCAAGCCACCGGGGCAGCAGCCTATTCGGCGGCGGCGGCTCTCCGACCGGGGGGCACAGCTTCGGGAGAAGCAGAAAGCCCGCTACAGCTACGGCATCTTAGAGAGGCAGTTCCGCCGCCTCTTCGGGCAGGCGGAAAGGCAGATAGGCATCACCGGTGAGAACCTGCTGATGCTGCTGGAGAGACGTCTGGATAACGTCGTCTATCGGCTTGGTTTCGCCGATTCGCGCGCCCAGGCCCGCCAGCTCGTCCAGCACGGGCATATTATCATTAACGGGCGCCGTAACGATGTCCCTTCCTCTTTAGTCAAGGAAGGCGACGTCATCAGCTGGAAGAAGAGCAGCACCAAGAGCGGCTATTACCAGCAGGTTGCCGCCAGCATCGAAAGTAAGGTTATCCCCAGCTGGTTGAGCCTGGACGTGGAGAATCTGGTGGGTCGGGTCTTGTCTATGCCCACCCCTGAGGATGTCGAGGCCAAGTTCCAGGGGCAGAGCATAGTCGAATTCTATTCACGGTAAGTCACCTGATAGGGAGGGAGCAATTGTCTCGTTTGGCTATAGCCAGTATAGAGTGTGTGGACAGCCAGGATAACTTCGGCCGTTTCCATGTCGAGCCGTTGGAAAAGGGCTTCGGCATTACCCTGGGCAATGCCCTGCGGCGTGTGCTCCTGGGCTACCTTCCCGGAGCGGCGGTGACCCGGGTTAAAATCGAGGGGATTCAGCACGAATTCTCGACTATACCCTATGTCAAGGAGGACGTCACCGAGTTCCTGCTTAACATTAAGGCGCTGAGGTTAAAGTCACTTTCCGAGCAGCCGGGCAAGCTGACGCTGGAGGTGGAGGGCGAGAAGCGGGTTACCGCCGCCGATATTGCCGCCTCCACCGACTTTGAGATTGCCAACCCCGAGCTTTACCTGGCCACTTTGGATTCGCCCGAAGGCAAGCTCTCGGTGGAGCTTGATGTCGAGCTGGGCGAGGGCTACCGGGAGGCGGAGTCGGGCGACAACATGCCCATAGGGACGATTCCCATTGACGCCGTCTTTACCCCGGTGCGCAAGGTCAACTTTAGCGTCGAGCCGGTGCATGTCAGCCGGGAGATGAGACGGGAACGGCTGGACCTGGAGGTCTGGACGGACGGTACCATAACCCCGGTGGACGCCATCAGCCGCGGCGCCGAGATTCTGGTGGAGCAGCTGATGCCCTTCATCGATTACGCCAAGGTCTCCCGCCTGGAGGAGGAGAAAGAGCTCATCAGGGCCTCCATCAGCGAGGAGAAATACGATATGCCCGTGGAACAGCTCGAGCTTTCCGTGCGCACCATGAACTGCCTGCGGCGCGGCGGTATCGCCACCGTAGGCGAGCTGATAAGCCGCGGCGAGAAGGGGCTGCTCGCCCTGCATAACTTCGGGCAGAAATCCCGTCAAGAGGTAGAGGAAAAGCTGGCGTCAATGGGGCTTTCCCTGATGCCCGCGGTCAAAGAGGAAGAGGAGGAGAGCTAAAACGATATGAGGCATAATGTGGCCGGTAGGAAACTGGGTCGGGCTACAGCGCACCGCAAGGCGCTCTACCGCAACCTGGTTACCGACCTCTTAAACTACGAAAAGATTACCACCACCGAGGCTAAGGCTAAGGAGGTGCGCAGCCTGGCGGAGAAAATGATTACCCTGGGTAAAGACGGGAAGCTCCATTCCCGCCGACAGGCGCTGGTCTTCATCCTGGATGAGAGGATAGCCGACAAGGTGTTCACCGTCTTAGCGCCAAGGTACGCCGAGCGCCCGGGCGGCTATACCCGCCTCACCAAGATTGGACCCCGCCTGGGCGACGGGGCGCCCATGGTGCAACTGGAGCTGGTCGAGTAGGGAGGTTTATGTTGGCTGGGACCACCAAGATAATACTAGTTATGGAATATGACGGTAGCCGCTACCACGGCTTTCAGTGGCAGGACGGCCTGCCCTCTATTCAGGGCGAGGTCGAAAAAGCGCTGACTAAACTTACCGGTGAGAGGCGGCGGGTGATGAGCGCCAGCCGCACCGACGCCGGCGTCCACGCCGAAGGCCAGGTGGTCAGCTTCCGCACGGCCTCGGCGCTGGCCACGGATAACTTCGTCAGCGGCTTAAACCACTACCTGCCCAGCGATATCGCCGTCAAGGCGGCTTATCGAATCAAAGACGACTTCAACGTGCGGCGGGAAGCGGTCAGCCGGGAATACAGCTACTATATCCTGAACAGTTCCACCCGCTCCCCGATTCGGGAGGGCTTCAGCTACCTGTTGCCGGGTAAACTCGACATTGAGGCCATGAACCAAGCCTGCGAACTGCTGGTCGGCGAGCACGATTTCGCCTCTTTTGCCGCCCGCAACGGCACCACCGTTAAGAGCACGGTGAGGCGCGTCTTCCGCGCCGAGGTGACTAGAGAAGGAGATTTGGTCACCTTCAACATAGAAGCCAACTCCTTCCTGCTTCACCAGGTGCGCAATACGATAGGGGCGCTCATCCGTGTCGGTCAGGGCAAGATGACCATCGATGAATTTAAGAGTATACTTGAGGCCAAAGAGCTGGCGCTGGCGGGGCCGACCGCCCCGGCCTGCGGGCTCTGTCTTAACTGGGTAAATTACGTCGAACCTCTGGGGAGTTGCGATGAAGACCTATAGTGTCAAAGCGGCTGAGATTGAGCGTCAGTGGCACGTGCTCGACGCCTCGGACAAAATCTTAGGCAAGCTGGCCACCGAGGCGGCTAAGCTGCTCATGGGCAAGCACAAGCCGACCTTCAGCCGCCACCTGGATACGGGCGATTTCGTCGTCATTATCAACGCCGCCAAGGTCCGCTTTACCGGTAAGAAGGCGGAGCAGAAGCTCTACCGCAGCCATTCCGGATACGCTGGGGGGCTTAAGACCGTCAACCTGGAGAGGATGATGGCGACCGACCCCAGCCGTGTAGTCGAGCATGCCGTCAAGGGCATGCTGCCCCACAACCGTCTGGGGGCGCAAATGTTAAAGAAACTCAAGGTCTATGCCGGCGAGGAACACCCTCACCTGGCTCAGACCGGGACTAGCTCGAAGGGGGCTTAAAGAGTGGTAAGCGAGAAGAAGCAGAGCTATTTTTACGGAACGGGACGGCGCAAGACGTCCATTGCCCGCGTGAGGCTGGTGCCGGGCACCGGTGAGATTATCATCAACGGCGTCCCCTACGAGCAGCTGTTCGTCCGCGCCGAGCACCGCCGCGTAATCACCAAGCCGCTTTTGGTTACCGAGAACCTGGGTAAGTACAATACCGTGGTCAAGGTGGAGGGGGGTGGCATCACCGGTCAGAGCGGCGCCATCTCTCACGGCATCGCCCGCGCCCTGGTCAGGGCCGACGAGAGCCTGAAACCGGTGCTGCGCCAGAACGGGCTGCTCACCCGAGACCCCCGGGTCAAAGAGAGGAAAAAGCCCGGGCTCAGGCGGGCGCGCAAGGCACCTCAATACACCAAGCGCTAGAACGTCCCCAACATTTATCTTGACGCCCAAAGTTACGGCGGGTATAATCCCTTTGTGTCTTGATGCCGAAGTGGCGGAATGGCAGACGCGCTACGTTCAGGGCGTAGTGTCCGTAAGGGCGTGAGAGTTCAAATCTCTCCTTCGGCACCATTATCACCTCAGGCGCTTGTAGCTCAGTAGGATAGAGCGCAGCCCTGCGGAGGCTGAGGCCGTGGGTTCGAGACCCGCCAAGCGCACCATCTCGGAAGAACTCCCGAAAGGTCTTCGGCTTTTTGGGTAATTAAGGGCGGTTAGCTCAGTTGGTTAGAGCACCTGCTTTACACGCAGGGGGTCAGAGGTTCAAGTCCTCTACCGCCCACCACTCCACCCCACCAGGACTTGTCCCTTACCGCCTTTACCCCCAACCCCGCTAGGGATGCAAGTCCTCTACCGCCCACCACTCCACCCCCCGTTGCAAAAAAGATGAATTGTTCACCTGCAATGCGTCGGCCAACCGATTATTCATATGCTTATAGGCCAAGTCAGCAGAATAGTTAGCGGTGCGTTCTACCTCTGGCGATGGAGGCAAAAATCCCCAGGAAACAAAGAGCCGCCGAAATAGAAAAAGCTATTTTCATACTTTTTAAGAAAAGCGGATAGTACTCGGGGGTTATCTGAACCCTCCCGATGTAGAGAGCAAAGAGTAACAAAGCCATGCCCATGCTAAAAGCCTGCCCGGTCAGTCTCATGGTACCCAGCGTCCCGGCGGCCACTCCGTAGAACTTCCTTTCCACCGAGCTCATCACGGCATTAGTATTCGGCGAGGAGAAAAAGCCAAACCCTAAACCCAGGATAACCAGGCTGATGAGGATATATTGCAGACCACTAGCATCGCCTAGGAAGGTTAGCATGACTAGGCCGGTGGTGGTCAAGGCCATGCCTATCGAGGCCACGAGGCGCGGTTCGATCCTG
>DAOUMR010000141.1:0-1539 GCA_034409905.1 Dehalococcoidales bacterium
CACGGAAGGCGCAGCAAAGGGCTCCGTTCTCGAAGTCAAAGAAGAGCCAGGCTTAGGCTTAACGCTTAACATCATAGTCTATGATGGCGCGCTGCAAAAGGACGATTTAATCGTGGTGGGCGGCAAAGAGAAACCCATTGTAACCCACATAAGGGCGATTCTAGTTCCTAAGCCCTTGGATGAAATTAGGGATCCACGCGATAGATTCTCCTCTGTTGACTGTGTTTTTGCAGCGGCAGGCGTGAAAATAGTTGCGTCTGGATTAGAAGGTGCTCTTGCAGGAGCGCCCTTATACGCCGTTCCTCCAGGCGATCAAGGTATCAGAATACTCGTAAACGATTTTAGGGGCTTAAATTTGGCTCTCAGCGCGTCATTTTGGGAGGCTGTCTATTCCGGCTCTTCCGGTGGCCAGGGACGCGTGAACCTTACGGCGCTAAACTTCCATTCACCATCTATCTTCACGTACTCACAATCATGTCGGCCCTGCATCCATATCATCGGCTCTCCTTCAGGTACGTGGGGAAAGAGATATAAAATCCAGTAGCCACTGGCTCTATCTCCGTTAACGGTTATAACCGGTTGAGCTACCAGATGCCCGGGCGTCTTTTCTAGCTTGTCAAAAACATTATAGACCAGCTCGGCAACCTCCTTCTTACCCCGTCGCAATCCGTGCTTCCAGATATCGGCAGTGGCATCTTCGGCAAAACAGTCCAACAAATCATCCCAGGCGCGGCAGGAAAGGCAAAAGACATACTTCCGATGCAGCTGCTTGATTGCCTCGATGTCCTCCAGAACCCCGATCCTCTTTTCTAGTTCCTCTAGAGCCATCTTGACCTCCTTAGCAGTTACCAGCCCTACTCTAAATAACGTTCAAGCGCCCAGATTTGGCTCTCAGCGCGTCCTTTTTAAAAGGTTTTATACAGCCTGCATGGTGCGGCTCAAAACCTTGCCGATAAGCTCCAAAAGCCCGGTCAGCCCCCAGCCCTTGACTGCCGAGACAATAACCGTGCTTTCATCGGCGGGCTGGCACTGGTCGGAGAGATAATCCAGCGCCGACTTCTCGTCCCAGCGCCGGCTGTTGTCCAAAAGCAGGTCTATTTTGTTCAGCGCTGTGATGCGGGGCTTCTGGCTAAGGTTCAAGTCGGACAAAATATCTTCCACCGTCTGGCACTGCTCCGGGGCGTTGTGGCTGGTCAGGTCAACGATGTGGAGCAAGAGACTGGCTTCGTCGAGCTCCTCCAGGGTCGCTTTGAAGGCGGTAACAATGGTCGGCGGCAATTTCCTGATAAAGCCCACGGTATCGGTCAACAGGATATGATTCTTGTCCGGCAAAGTCAGGCGGCGGGTGGTGGGGTCCAGAGTGGCGAAGAGCTTATCCTCGACGAAGACATCGGCATGGCTCAGGGCGTTGAGCAAGGTGCTCTTGCCGGCATTGGTGTAGCCGACCAGGGCGACCACGGGGATGCCGCTCTTACGGCGCTGCTGGCGGTAGAGCTGGCGGTGCTTCCTGATATCGTCAATCTGGTCTTTAAGGCGGTG
>DAOUMR010000142.1:0-4024 GCA_034409905.1 Dehalococcoidales bacterium
ATGGATAACGTCATGCACCGCTTGGGTCTTCACGGCTACGCCATCATACCCACCCTGCTCGGCTTGGGCTGCAACGTGCCCGCCGTGCTCTCGACACGCATTCTGGAAAGCAAGCGGGAAAGGTTTATCGCCGCCACCCTGATATCAATCGCCGTGCCCTGCGCCGCCCTCCAGGCGATGATTATCGGGCTGGTCGGCGGGCGGGGCTTCCAGTACGTTATCATCGTCTACGGCACGCTTTTTGTCGTCTGGATTATTCTGGGCATTATTCTCAACCGCACGGTAAAGGGCTTTTCACCGGAGCTCCTGATTGAGATACCCCCCTACCGCCTCCCACCCTGGCGCACGGTGTTTCAAAAGCTCTGGATGCGCACCTACGGCTTCCTGGTCGAGGCCATACCCATCATACTGGGGGCGGTGGCGGTAATAAACGTCCTCTACTTCTTCGGCGTCTTTGACGCCATCGCCAACTTCACGGCGCCCGTGGTCACCGGGCTTCTGGGTCTGCCCAAGGAAGCGGTAACCGCCATTGCCATCGGCTTTTTGCGTAAGGACGTGGCGCTGGGCATGCTGGCGCCCCTGGCGCTCACCTCGGGGCAGCTGGTGGTGGGCAGCGTGGTTCTGGCTATGTTCTTCCCCTGCATCGCCACCTTCGTCGTCCTGCTCCGAGAGCTGGGCGTGGTCAGGATGCTCAAGGCGGCGGGGATAATGATAGTAGCCGCCCTTGCCGTCGGCGGACTGCTGAATCTGATATTATAAGACCGGGATTCTTATGTCGGCGGCACTAAAGAGGTATTTACTCATCGCCCTGGGGACACTATGCCTGGCCATAGGCATAGTAGGCATATTTACCCCTATACTGCCCACCACCCCCTTCCTCCTGCTGGCGGCTTTCTGCTACCTGCGAAGCTCGGCGAGATTTCACCGCTGGCTGATGAACAACCGGGTTTTCGGCGGCTATATCCGGAGCTACACCGAAGGCAGGGGGATACCGCTGAAGGTCAAGCTCTTCACCATTACCCTGCTCTGGGTGACCATCGGTATATCCATATGGCTGGTGGCCAATATGATTGTAACCATAGTCCTCCTGGTAGTCGCCGTCGGCGTCAGCCTTCACATCGCCTTTATCCGCAGGAAAAAAGACAGAACGGGCTAACGCTTTAGCCCCCCACCACCTTTGATAGCGTGCGTTTTTCTGACCCACCCTGCCCACCCTTAGAGGGGATTCTCCCTCTAGAATTCCTTCGGGGGCAGAGCCCCCTTTCAAACCCCTCAAAATAAGAGATATATAAGGGTTTAACCCTTGTAGGGTGGGTATTGGGTGGGAAGAAATCACGTACGCTAACAAGGTGGGGGGGATAAAAAAGGGGGCATCTCTGCCCCCCAACCTCGTTTCCCCCTTTGAAAAAGGGGGATTAAGGGGGATTTTCCCCCAATCACTTCCCGAAATTCCGGAAAGCCAGCACCGCCGTGACCACCCCCACCACCGCGAAAACCCCCAGCACCAGTAGCCCCATGCCATAACTACCCCAGTCATAGCCGCTGACGAAAAGCGGCCTCACCGCCTCCACGGCGTAGTTGACCGGGTTGAACATCATAGCCGTGCTCACCCAATCGGGCGTCAGCTCGGCGGGCATCATGGCGCTGGAAAGGAACATTAGCGGCAGCGAGAGCAGGTTGGCGATGACCACCAGCGCCGTCTGGCTGCGGGTGGCGATAATCAGGGCGTAGGACAGGCTGCAAAAGGCGAGCCCGATGAGCCAGACGATAACCAGCGTCAGGATGATTCCCCCCGCCCCCGTGGCCACGCTCACCCCCATGAGGTAGACCATGGCGAAGATTATCAATATCTGTATGGTCAGGCTGGTGAGGGCGTTGAGGATGTTGCCGATTATCAGGGCGTAGCGGTTGGCTGGCGTAATCAGCATCTTATCGACTACGCCGAACTGGATATCCTGCAGCATGTCGAAGCCCGTATAGGCCGAGGAAAAGACGGCCATCATCACGATTAGCCCCGGGGCGAAGAAGAGCAGGTATTCCGAGGTGGGGAAACCGGGCATCAGCGCCAGGTTCTTGAAGAGCTGGGTGAAGAGCAGCAGCCATATCAGCGGCTGTGCCAGGCTGAAGAATATCCATACTGGCTCCCGCAGCCCGATGCGGAAGCGCCTGGCTAAGGTATACCAGACATCACTAGCGAAATCCATCTATTTGCCCCCCTTCCCCGAATTATTGCGGGCGGCTTCCTCGGCGATGGTCCGCCCCGTGTAGCGGATGAAGACGTCGTCCAGCGACGGCCTCGATAGCGTGGTGCTGGCCGTCTCCACGCCCTCCTTCTCCAGCAGGCGCAGTATCTTGGGCATGGCTTCGTCGGCGCGGTCAACATAGACGTTGACGCCGTCGTGGGTGGCCGTTATCCTCTTGACGAAGGGCTGCGCCGAGAGTATCCTTTCCGTCTTGGCGAAGGTCGCCCGCTGCTCCTCGGCGCTGGCCGAAGGCATGCGCAGCGAAACGGCATCGCCCTCAATGGCGCTCTTGAGCTCTTCAGGAGTGCCGGTGGCGATAATCTTGCCCCGGTCGATAATAGCCACGCGGCCGCTCAAGCGGTCGGCCTCCTCCAGGTAGTGCGTGGTCAGCAGTATGGTAATCCCCTCCCCCGCCAGCTTGCGCACGTAGTCCCAGATATTCACCCTTATCTGAATATCCAGCCCCAGCGTCGGCTCATCGAGGAAGAGCAGCCTGGGCTGGTGCACCAGCGCCGTGGCAATCTCCAGCCGCTTGCGCATCCCCCCCGAATAGGTCTTCACCAGCCGGTTGGCGTCCCCGGTCAGGTCCACCAGCGCCAGCAGTTCCTCAGTCCTAGCCTTAAGCGTGCCCCCCTCCATGTGGTGGTAGCGCCCGAAGAGGTCCAGGTTCTCGCGTCCGGTGGCGTTCTCCATCAGCCCCGCCGCCTGCGCCGAATAGCCGATGAGCTGCCTCACCTTCTTTGAGTTCTTGATGATGTCGTATCCAGCCACCCTGGCCGTCCCCGAGGTGGGCCGGGTCAGCGTGGAGAGCATGCGGATAGTGGTCGTCTTGCCCGCCCCATTAGGCCCCAGAAGCCCGAAAATCTCCCCCTCTTTGATGGCCAGGTCGATGTGGTCGACGGCGACGATGTGCTTGTTGTAAATCTTGGTCAGCTTGTCGGTGACAATCAGGTCCATAAGCACCTCCCTTCTCATTGATTTAAACCGGATTGACTCCGGCGTTATTTTCCTCTTTCGGTCCCCTCACCCGTGAAGGCAGGATGAAGAAAGTAATAACGGCCGTAACCGCCAGAACTACGGCGGAGACCAGCAGGGCGTGCGCCGCGCCCGCGGTAAAGGCTTCGTTGGACTGGTCGATAATCATCTGCGCCAGCTGCGGCACGGGCACCTGTTGGGCGACGATATGGGCGCCCTGGACGCTGCTGCGGATAGCCTCCAGCGCCTGAGCGGGCAGCTGGGCCGGCCAGCTCACGGCGTCGATGCGGGCCAGGTAGGTAGCGTTAAGGATGCTGCCCAGTATAGCCACCCCCAGCGCCGCCCCCACCTGTCGGGTGGTGTTGTTCATGGCCGAGCCGATGCCCGACTGGCTTACCGGTATTGAGCCCATGACCGAGTTCGTGGCCGGGCTCATGGTCATACCTATCCCCAGCGAGGTAATGCTCATGGCGATGGCGATATTGAGGTAGGCGGTATCGACGGCGGCGATGCGGTACAGATAGAAGAAGCCGACGGCGGCGATGAAGATACCGATGGCTACCGTCAGCTTGGTGCCGATGCGCTCGGCGACCTTGGCTGACATCGCCGCCGAGATAAAGGATACCAGGGCCATGGGCAAAAGCCTCAGGCCGGCTTCAAGTGGGCTGTAACCCTGCACCGACTGCAAAAACTGCCCCAGGAAGAAGAATGCCCCCATTAAGCCGAAGGCGACCAGCGTCAGGGCGACGTTGGCTCCGGTGAAGGACATGTTCTTGAAGAAATGCAGCGGCAGCATGGCGCCCTTG
>DAOUMR010000143.1:0-7814 GCA_034409905.1 Dehalococcoidales bacterium
AGACAATGTCGACTTCCTCTTCGGGCCTACCGGCACCGCCATGCTCTTTTCCGCGGCGCCTATCGCCAATAAATATGAGACACTCATGATCTGCGGCGAAGGCGGCGCCACCACCCTCGAGCCGATGCTGCCCGACCTGCCTTACGTCTTCTCCGTGTTAAACTACTCCAACCATTTCCAGATTCCCGTCTTCACGGAAATTATGGAGGCCGTGGGAGCCAAGACGGCATATATCATGTACATGGCTGACCTGCACGGCGCCGAGTACAACCTGACCGCCCAGAGCGAATTCACCATGGCTGGCATCACGGTCGTGGGCTCCACGAGCATACCGATTGCTATCACGGATATGAACCCGATAGTCGAGGAAGCCAAGGACTTGAATCCCGATATCTTCTGCAGCTTCTGCTACCCGAACCAGAATGTTCTCTTCATGCAGACAGCCATAGCGCTGGATTTCAGCCCGAATTGCATCCTGCTCGGTCCGGGTGGTAACTTCGGCTTCTTTTATGCCATGTTCGGCCCCGCTATGGAAGGCGTCATGTGCGAAGGTGCCTGGAACCGGAAGACTTCTGAGGCGGCTAACGAGCTGGCTGATAAACTGGTTGCCGCCGTCGGCCCAGGCGGTCTGGCTGTTTTTGGCGATGAAGAAGCATTCGTGGACTGGTGGGGAGCGCTAGTATACTATAGCGCTCTGCAGTACTTCCAGCAGGCCATCGAGGAGGCTGCCTCTCTGGATAGTGCCGATGTCAGGGCGGTAATGGCAACCGCACATTTTGATACCGCGCTTGGGGAAATGTGGTGGGATATTTTTGGTAATGGTGAGGGCGGTGGTCTCCTGCCGCGGGCATGCTATGCCGGACAAATCGGGCAGTGGCAGAACGCGTTTTTTGAAATCATTGACCCCGACGAACACCGCACCGCTGACCCCATCTATCCCAAGGCACCGTGGCCGGATTAGTAAACCTTAATCGGAGAGCTAAATAGCAAAAAATAGAGTTTGCAGGCTGTCTGGAGGTCATACCGGGGTCAAAACCGGTATCCTCTAAAAAGATACCTGGTATGGCCTTCAGCCAGTCTGCTTGTGTAAAATCCAGAATAAAGTATATAATATCTAGCGAACGTCTTTGAGATAATATAATGGACTTATTTCTTAGTATCTTCATTGGCGGCCTTTTAATCGGCGGTATTTATTCGTTAGTATCTATGGGGCTTAGCCTGCAGTATGGCGTCGCCAAGGTATTGAACATCGCTCACGGCGAGTTTTTAATGGTCGGCGCTTTCCTTACCTTCTTGCTGCAGCAAAACGGCGTTGACCCGCTGCTTACCGTTGTGATAGTCGGCCCGCTGATGTTTATCGTGGGATATATCCTTTACCGGACGATTTTCACAACCATCAGGTTAAAAGCAGCCAACCCGGGCGTTTTTGAAAGCAATGCCCTGCTGGCTGCCTTCGGGCTTTATTTTATCGTTCAAAATATCGGGCGCCTCATCTGGGGTACGACACCATACAGTTACAGTTATTTATCCGGAACCGTCTCTCTCGGTGGAGCTTTATTTAACGATAGCCGGCTGGTCGCCGCGGCGTTCGCCGTCGCGGTCGGCGCCGCTTTCTACCTCTATTTAGCCAGAACCCGTACCGGCAAGGCTATCCGGGCGGCCGCCCAGGACGCCACTACCGCCGGGTTGATGGGGGTCAATATTAATAACACACTGGCGTTATGTTTTGGGTTCGGTGCCGCCATGGCGGGCGTCGCCGGCTCGCTTATCAGCATTTGCTATCCGATATATACGACAATGGGCCTGGGCTATACCCTCATTGCCATCGTCGTCATCACGCTGGGCGGGCTCGGCAGCATTCCTGGCAGTTTTATCGGGGGTTTTATCCTGGGCGTTATCGGTACCGCCGTCACATCCTGGGACGCTGGTTTAGCCGTGGCTTCTTACTATCTAATCTTCATCGTTTTATTGCTGGTGCGGCCGAAAGGCCTCTTTGGGAAATAAGAAATGGACTTTAGCAAGATAAACTGGAAAAAGAATGTCATAATCTGGGGAATACCGCTGGTAGGCGTAGTATTACTAAGCTTTTTACCAGCATACGGCTCGGAATATTGGGTTACGCGCTGTACCTATTTTCTGATGTATATTATCCTGGCGGTTGCCTGGACGATTTTCTCCGGCACCACCGGCTATATCTCGCTGGCGTCGGCCGGCTTTTTCGGGGTTGGCATTTATGCGGCGGCGATACTGGGAGAATCAATGCCGTTAATCTTCGTGGTCTTAGTCGGAGGCGCTGCCAGCTTTGTTCTCGCCTTCATCTTCGGCGCCATAACCTTAAGACTGCGCGGTATTTATTTCGCCATGTTTACCTTCGGTCTCGTGCTGCTTTTCAAGGAGTTGATATACTACTACGAAATCAATGTTGAAGGTCTCCGCGGCAGGTTCGTTGTGCTTCAGAGCAATGAGACCATTTACTATTATCTGCTGGGCATCTTCGTCGTCACAATGATTGTAGCTTACCTTATAAGAAGGTCGAAGTTCGGGCTGGCGCTGCGGAGCATCGGTCAGAACGAAGAAGCGGCGGCGCATACCGGCGTCAACGTTACCATGGTTAAGATTGTTACTTTTGCCATAAGCGCAACATTTATGGGTGCCGCCGGCGTTGTCATGGCGACGAAATGGACCTATGTAGACCCGGGCGTCGCTTTTAACCTGATGCTATCTTTCACTCCGGTGCTGATGGCTATTTTCGGCGGGATGGGGAATATTTACGGGCCGGTTATCGGCGCGGTGCTCTTTGCCTATATCCAGGAAGAGCTAACTACGGGCGATTTGAAAAACTACTATATGCTCATCTTCGGTGCCGTATTAATAGGCGCTATAGTATTCATGCCTAACGGACTGATGGGGGTGATACAAAAACTGGTAGGACTGGTACGGAAGTGGAGGAAAGGAGGCTCGGCAGTACAGAATGCGGATACTTGAAGGTGAAAAGGTTACCAAGTATTTTGGCGGGCTGGCGGCAGTTTCCAATGTCGACTTCCACGTGGATAAGGGCGAAATCTTCGGTCTGATCGGCCCTAACGGGGCGGGTAAGACAACGCTGTTTAACCTGATATCAGGGGCGTTTGCCCCTAAATCGGGAATCATAAAGTTTAAGGATAAGAAAATCAGCGGCTTAAACCCTTATAAGATATGCCGGATGGGCATGGCCCGCACCTTTCAGGAGGTCAAGATTTTCCCCGGTGTGCCGGCTATAGAGAATGTGTCGCTGGGCGCGCTGTTCGGGGGGCCGAAGAGCGTATCGTCGGCGACAGCTATCAAGGAAGCCGGGGAGCTATTGGACTTTGTCGGTTTTACGGTACCCAAAACTATCCCGGCCGGGGGCTTGACCATGGCTAACCAGAAGCGGGTTGAGGTAGCCCGGGCTTTAGCTACCCAGGCGGACATGGTTTTGCTTGACGAGTTGATGGCGGGGTTAACGCCCACCGAGACCGCCGAGGCTATGGAGATGGTGACCAAGATTCGGGATAGAGGGATTACCGTTTTTATGATTGAGCATGTTATGAAGGCGATTATGGGCGTTTGCGACCGAATTATGGTGCTTCATCACGGCGAGAAGATTGCCGAGGGAACGCCCAAGGAGATTGCCGCTAGCAAGAAGGTTATCGAGGTATACTTGGGAGAGTAGGGCTATGCTGAAAATTAACAAGGTGAATACCTTTTACGGCAATATACAGGCCTTGTGGGATATTTCTATGATAATCGAAGAGGCTGAGATAGTGGCTCTGGTCGGAGCTAATGGCGCGGGCAAGACTACGTTGCTTAAGACTATATCTGGTGTGCTGCAGCCGGCTTCGGGCACTATAGAGTTTGATGGTCAGAGGATAGATGGCTTGCCGCCTCACAAAATCGTAGACCTGGGCATTTCGCATGTCCCTGAGGGGAGGAGGCTTTTTACCGATATGTCGGTTCATGAGAACCTGGAGATGGGGGCTTATACCTCCAGAGCCTGGAAGAGCCGGGATGAGACGTTTGAAGAGGTGTATGGGTCTTTTCCCATACTAAAGGAGAGGGCGAAGCAGTTGGCCAGGACGTTGAGCGGCGGCGAGCAGCAGATGCTGGCGATGGGGAGGGGTCTGATGCCCAAGCCGAAGCTTTGCATGTTTGATGAACCGTCGTTTGGCCTGGCACCGTTAGTTATGAAAGAGGTTTTTGATGTTATTAAGACCCTGCGCGAGCAGGGGATTACCATACTACTTATTGAGCAGAATGTTCCACGCACCCTGGAGATAGCTGACCGGGCCTACGTGCTTGAGAACGGGCATATTGTCCTCGAAGGAGACTGCCAACATCTTCTCAAGGAGGAGATGGTTAAGAAGGCCTACCTGGGGCTTTAAGCCCGACTTATAGTGTTACAGCGGGGGGTGGTGGAATTTATTATTTCTTTTGTATACTATATCTGTGAAGGCTTTGAGTAGTTAGGGGATATTTTTTCTACTGAACGCTGGTCAAGTCGTAGCCAATAAGGTTTTAAGGAGGTAAAAAGAAAATGGCCGGAGATTTAGTTAACCTGTTAGCTGATTTGAAGGAACAAGAGGCTCTTAAGGTTGTTAAAGAGAGGTTGGGGAAGGGTGAGGACGCTTTAAAAATCCTGGACGATGCCCGCAAGGGTATGGAAATCGTGGGCAAGCGCTTTGCCAGTAGCCAGTATTTTATCCCCGACCTGGTCTATTCCGGAGAAATCTTGAAGGCGGTAAGCGAGCTGGTTAAGCCCAAGCTGACCAAGGCGGCGGGGACCAAGAAGCTGGGTAAGGTTGTTTTCGGCACCGTCGCCGGCGATATCCACGACATCGGCAAGGATATCGTCGTCTTTATGCTCGATGTTAACGGCTTTGAGGTCTACGACCTGGGCGTTGATGTACCGGTGCAGAAGTTCGTTGATAAGATTAAGGAGACGGGGGCTCCTGTCGTCGGCTTGAGCGGCTTCCTTACCCTGGCCTTTGATTCCATGAAGCAGACCATAGAAGCCATAAAGAGCGCTGGTTTGAGGGATAAGGTTAAGGTTATGATTGGCGGCGGCCAGATGAGCGAAGAGGTGAGGAAGTATACCGGCGCCGACGCCTTCGGTAAAGACGCCATGGCCGGCGTAACCCTGGCCCAGAAGTGGATAAAAGCCGGTTGATAACCCTTTAAAAGAAGGTCAGGAGGTAATAAAAATGGCTAAAGAATGGGCAGATATGACTTCAGAAGAAAGACAGGAAGCGCTGTTTGCCCGGTGGATGTCACCGAAAGACCCCGAAGGCAAAGACCTTAAGTTCCAGAGCCCCGAGGCGGAAAAGGCATTCAAGGACAGAATAACCCGGATAAAAGACGCTATCCAGATGAAGAAGCTGCCGGACAGGGTGCCGGTCTTTGTCGCTCCCAGCTTCTTCCCCGCTTATCATGCTGGCATAACTCCCTATGACGCCATGTATGACTATGAGAAGTGCAGCAAGGCGTTTAGGGATTTCGTGTTTGAATTTGCCCCGGATGGCAACCTGGGCGCGTATGTACCCGGACCTGGGAAGTTCTTCGAGATTCTTGACTACAAGCTCTATTCCTGGCCGGGCCACGGGGTAGCCAAAGAACAGTCATACCAGGCTAACGAAGGCGAATATATGACGGCCGATGAGTATGACGCCCTGATTGAGGACCCTTCTAATTACTTCACCCATACCTACCTGCCCCGTGTCTTCGGCAAATTAGATGGTTTCCAGATGCTCCCGGCTCTCACCGGAATACTGGAGATGTATGGCGTTGCCGGTAACTTCATCCCCTTCGGTCTGCCCCCGGTTCAGGCCACCTATAAGGCCCTCTTTGAGGCCGGCGCCGAAGCCCTGAAATGGGCAATGGCCATGGGTGGCTTTAATGCCGAGATAACCGCCGGCGGATTCCCGATGATAGCCGCCGGCTTTACCAAGGCACCCTTTGATGTCGTTGGCGATACCTTAAGGGGCACCAGGGGGGTAATGCTGGATATGTACCGCTGCCCCGACAAACTCCTCGAAGCCATGGAAAGGTTCGTCCCGCTGATGATTAAGATGGGGGTAGGCACAGCTTTGATGAACGGACACCCCATAATATTCATACCTCTGCACAAGGGTGCCGACGGCTTCCTCTCCGATGAGCAGTTCAAGAAGTTCTACTGGCCTACCTTTAGAAAGGTCATGATGGGCTTAATTGCTGAGGGGGTCGTACCAATGCCGGCGGCTGAGGGGCATTGGGACACACGCCTGGAGGTTATGAGCGACTTACCCAAGGGTAAGACCCTGTGGATGATCGACAATAGCGATATAGCTAAAGCCAAGAAAACCATCGGCAAGGTTGGCTGCATGTTCGGCAACGTGCAATCCGATTTGTTAGTCCTGGGCACGCCCCAGCAGGTGAAGGACTACGTCAAGAAAATCATCGACGCCTGTGCTCCGGGCGGCGGTTTTATCGTGAGCAACGGCGCCTTCTTCGACCAGGCCAAGGCGGAAAACGTCAAGGCGATGGTCGATTTCGCCAAGGAATACGGCAGCAAGGTCTATAAATAGACGTCTGAAGTGATTGAGAGTGACACCCCGGGGCAAGCCCTTTTGTCTCGGGGTGCTGTTTTTAGGGAGAAAAATATGCCGGTAATTCGCGATATCCCCCTGAAACTGGACTATAACGATGAAGTGCTGCGCCGTCAGGGGCTGGGGGGTGGCGCCAGGGTCAGGCCGGAGATAGAGAAGGTCATCAACGAGGTGCTGGCTGAGGTGGGGAAGGGGAACCTGCTGGAGTCGGCCGTCGCCTACGAAATCTACCCCATAACCGCCATGCACCCCGACCGCATATTATTGGAGGGGGGCAAGGCGATAGAAGCCCCGATGTTAGCCGCCATCTTCCCCGAGGCCAAGGAGCTTATCGTCCTCATCGCCACCATCGGACCCGGCCTGGAAGAGCAGGTGACCGAATACGCCAAGGGTGGTAAGGCTCTGCGCAGCATGGTCTTGGATGGCGTCGGCACCGCCGCTGTGGACAAGCTGATTCCCGAAGCCATGAGGATTCTCGCCGCTAAAGTCGCTAAGCGGGGCTATGAGATAAGCAGCCCGGTCAACCCGGGTATGCCCGGTTTCCCCATAACCGAGCAGTGGAGTCTCCTGGAATTAGCGCCGGCGAAGGCAATCGGCGTGAGCCTGTCCTCTTCCGGAGTACTGGTTCCCCGCAAGTCAACCACAATGGTCATCGGCATCGGCCCCAAGATGACCCGATGGACGCAGGCCGAGGTCTGCGCGCGCTGCAGCCTGAGGCAGAGCTGTCCCTATAAGATTGTCTAAGCTTATCCGGGGGGAGTTCGGCTACTTTATTTCCAGGCGGCTTGACGTTGCCGATTCGATAATCGTGCAGAAGAGCTCTACCAGCTCGGGGTCGAACTGGGTTCCGGCACAGCGCCTCAGCTCTTCGAGCGCGCTCTGGGAAGATAGCTGCTCGCGGTAGGGGCGGGGGGAGGTCATGGCGTCGTAGGCATCGGCTATGGCCAATATTCTGCCTTCCAGGGGTATTGAGTCACCTTTTAGCCCGGAGGGGTAGCCCTTGCCATCGTAGTGCTCGTGGTGATGAAGTATGGCGGGGAGACAGTTGACCAGGTCGATAATATGCCTGAGTATCTCTACGCCGAGCTTGGGGTGGATTTTCACCGGCTCCCATTCCTCATCGGTTAAGGGTCCTTCTTTGCTGAGTATGGAATCGGGGATGCCGACCTTGCCGATATCATGGAGCAGGCTGGCGGCGCGAATGGTGGCGATTCT
>DAOUMR010000144.1:0-2299 GCA_034409905.1 Dehalococcoidales bacterium
TTCTTTAGATTATTCTGCCTCGCCCCCTTGATGACAAGCTCCCCGCCGTTGCCGGGGCGGCGTTTGGGAGGCAAAGGGATCTTTTTAGCACCGCTCAGGTACTGGCCGGTTACCGACTCGGCGCACTTGGTGATATCGTCCAGGGTGCCGGTGGCGACAATCCAGCCGCCGTGCTCGCCGGCACCGGGCCCCATATCAATGATGTGGTCGGCGGCACGCATCATAGCCTCGTCGTGCTCAACGACGACTATGGTATTGCCCAGGTCTCTTAAGCGTTTCAGCGTTTCGATGAGGCGGAAGTCGTCGGCAGGGTGCAAGCCGATGGTCGGCTCGTCGCAGATATAGAGAACCCCCATCAGCCCACTGCCTATCTGGGTGGCTAATCGAATGCGCTGCGCCTCGCCGCCGGCCAGTGTGGTCGAGGCACGGTCGAGGTTGAGATAGTCCAAGCCCACATCCCTCAAGAAGCCCAAACGGGCTTGAATCTCTTTTATAATCTGGTGGGCAATCAGCTGCTCACGTTCGGTTAATACCGCTTTCTTGCCGTCGCCAAGCACCCCCACCCAGTCCAGCGCCTGCACCACCGACATGGCGGCGACATCCATGATATCAAGCCCGCCGATGGTCACGGATAGCGATTCTGGCTTCAGACGCTTGCCCTGGCAGGTTAAACAGGGCCGCGACACCATGTAGCGCTCGATGTTGGCGCGGGATTGCTCCGATTCCGTGTCGTGGTAAAGCCTCTCCAAGTTGGGAATAATACCCTCGTAGCCGTCGGAGATGCGCACCTTCCGGCCGAAACGGTTGCGGTAAGTGTGCGTTTCCTTACCCTCTCCGTAGAGCAAGAGGTCGAGATGCTCTTTACTCAGCTCTTTAACCGGTGTGTTCAGGGAAAAGCCACCCTGCCTGGCCAGTGGTTCTATCCGCCACAAGTACCAGTTGTGGAACTGCCAGGGACGTATCGCCCCCTCCATAACCGACAGCTCTTTGTTCAGCACCAGGTCGGGGTCGACTTCAAGACGGAAGCCCAGTCCGCTACAGTCAGGGCAGGCGCCATGAGGCGAGTTGAAGCTGAAGGTGCGGGGGGCAATCTCGCCCAGGCTGATGCCGCAGTGGACGCAGGCAAAGTGCTCTGAGAATAGTAGTTCCTCGCCATCGACGATAGAAACCAGCACCACCCCCGCCCCCAATTTAAGCGCCGTCTCTACCGAGTCGGCGATGCGGCTCTGGTCGCTCTCCCCCATCACCAGCCGGTCAACCACCACGGCGATAGAGTGCTTCTTGTATTTATCCAGCTGAATATCCTCAGAAAGCTCGCGAATCTTGCCGTCAACGCGGACGCGGACATAGCCCGCCTTGCGCAGGTCGTCGAAGACCGACTGGTATTCGCCCTTGCGGTCGCTTATCAGTGGGGCCAGAATCATAATGCGGCTCTTTTCCGGGATCTTCTGTACGGCATCAACAATCTGCTGCACCGTCTGCGCCGTAATCTCCCGCCCGCATTGGGGGCAGTGGGGGTGGCCCACGCGGGCAAAGAGCAGCCTCAGGTAGTCGTAGGTCTCGGTTACCGTGCCCACCGTGGAGCGCGGGTTCTTGCTCGGTCCCTTCTGGTCGATGGAGATGGCCGGGCTCAAGCCCTCGATATAGTCAACCTCGGGCTTCTCCATCCGCCCCAGAAACTGGCGGGCGTAAGCCGAAAGCGACTCAACGTAGCGCCGCTGCCCTTCAGCATAGATGGTGTCGAAGGCAAGCGAGCTCTTGCCCGAGCCGGAGACACCCGTGATAACCACCAGCTTATCGCGGGGGATGGTGACGTCTATATTCTTGAGGTTGTGCTCGCGGGCGCCCTTAACGACAATACTATCTAATGGCATAGATTAATTGTAACACTTGCCGCTAAAGCACAACAAGTTTCCTTGATTAGATTTCCCGCATCGGATATACTGCCTATGGCTGACTGATTAAAAATGCCCCCTATAATCCAGGGAAGGAGGCCGCCCTTGAAAGAACTAACCATAACCGCCGATGCCCCGGGAGAAAGACTCTTCGTCCTGGGCAACGAAGCCATCGCCCGGGGGGCTATAGAGGCGGGCGTCCAGGTTGCCGCCGCCTACCCCGGCACCCCCTCCAGCGAGATAGTGGAAACCCTGTCCGGGGTGGCTAAAGAGCTGGGGATGTACGTGGAGTGGTCGGTCAACGAGAAGGTAGCCTTCGAGGTCGCCCTGGCGGCTTCCATCTGCGGGGTGAGAGCCATGGCCGCGATGAAGCACGTCGGGGTCAACGTGGCTCACGACCCCCT
>DAOUMR010000145.1:0-1764 GCA_034409905.1 Dehalococcoidales bacterium
GATGCCGTCCCGCACCTCCCAGGTGAGGTTTAAGCCCTTGCCGTCCTTCTCCAGCTTTTCCACCACGCGCAGGCTCTGCTCGTTGTGGCTGAAGCCGGGCTTATACAATTCGTTTAAGACCTCCTCGCCGACATGGCCGAAGGGGGTATGCCCCAGGTCGTGTCCCAGGGCGATGGCTTCGGTCAGGTCCTCATTGAGGTTCAGGGCGCGGGCGATGGTGCGGGCAATTTGCGCCACCTCCAGGGTGTGGGTGAGGCGGGTAACGTAGTGGTCGCCCAGGGGGGCGATAAAGACCTGCGTCTTGTGCTTTAAGCGCCGGAAGGACTTGCTGTGGATGATGCGGTCGCGGTCGTGTTGAAAGGCGGTGCGCACCGGGCAGGGCGCTTCGGGCCTCTCTCTGCCCTTCGAGTCCCTACTCTTGACGGCGTGGGGGGAGAGGCTCTCTTCCCGTTCCTCGCTCATCTGCCGTATTTTTAGCTTCTCAATCATTTGATGTCCTGTTTGGCTCCCCGGTAGGCGATGCCCTCAATCATCAGCAGACAGTCGTCGTCAACGAACTCGGTGGTGGCGCCCATCCGGGCTGGGTATTTATCTTTCTCGAAATAGTCTCGGAATAGCTTTTCGTATATCCGTATATCTTCGATATTCTTTAGCCAGACATTGACCTTGACCAGATGCGCCAGCGTCAAATCAAATTCAGCCAGGGTCTTTTTGAGGTGCTTGAAGATATCGTGAAACTGCGTGGTAAAATCGTCGCCGAAACCGCGATGCATGCCCAGAAAGACGAAATCCCCCGCCGCCACCGCCAGTGAATAGCTCCAGGGGGTGGGAATCCTCTTAAGTTCGGTCATTGCTACCACCTTTTTCGACTGACGGGCAGTGATAGGACAGGCTATTTCTTTTCCAGTTTGGCTTCGGCCTTGGCGATTATCTCGCGGGTGGTGCCAATCATATCCGGGCTTACCGAGACCGAGTTGATGCCCCACTGGACTAACTTTTCGGTAAGCTCGGGGTAAACCGAGGGCGCCTGCCCACAGATGGAAGAGGTGACGCCCATTTTCTTGGCTACGGTAATGGCTCTCTCCAGGGCGATGAGCACTGCCTCGTTGCGCTCGTCGAAGGTGCTGGCCAGCTTTTCACTGTCGCGGTCAATGCCCAGTATGAGTTGGGTTAGGTCGTTGGAGCCGATGGAGATGCCGTCGATGCCGACGGCTAAAAATTTTTCGATTAGGAATATGTTGGAGGGCACCTCGACCATCATCCAGAGCTTGAAGTCATTGGAGCGCTTGAGTCCCTCGGCCTCCAGTAGCTGTTTGGTCCTATCGAGCTCGTCAACGGTGCGGACGAAGGGTATCATCACCCAGAGGTTCTTGAACTTTTGCCTCACCTTCTTGATGGCTTCTATCTCTAATCTAAATACCTCAATATCGGTGATGTAGCGTGAGGCACCGCGATAACCTATCATCGGGTTTTCCTCTTCCGCCTCGAATTCCTCGCCGCCCTTGAGCTTGCGGTATTCGTTGGTCTTGAAATCGGTGGTGCGGTAGACAACGGGGCGGGGGTCGAAGGCTTTGGCGAAGGTGTTGATGCCCTCGTAGAGCTTATCAACGAATTCCTGCCCCCGGTTCTGCTTTATCATATACTGGGGGTGCTCGTTAATCTGGGCGACCATGAATTCGGCGCGCAACAGCCCCACGCCGTCCACGTTACGGGCGGCGACGTTTTCGGCCAGCTCGGGCTGAGCCAGGTTGACATAAACCTTGG
>DAOUMR010000146.1:0-2588 GCA_034409905.1 Dehalococcoidales bacterium
CTTGACGCTGGAGCACGAGCAATTCAACAGCGAGCTGGAAGCCCTGGGCATCACCTATCTGATTTTTGACCCCAAGGATATCGACAACATCCTGACCAACATCGAGCTGGTGGGGGCGGTTACCGACACCGTTGATGAGGCAGCTTCCTTGGTCGAGAGCCTGGAGGAGAGGATAGCCGAGGTGCAAAATAGGGTGGCGGGGGGTGACCTGTTTAGCGTCTTCTATATCGTCGATGCCACCGACCCGACGCTGCCCTGGACGGCGGGCCCGGGCTCGTTTATCGACGCTCTGATTACCATGGCCGGCGGTGAGAATGTGGCTCATGATGCGCCTTACGCCTGGCCGCAGTTCAGCATTGAGGAGGTGGTCAGCGCCGACCCGGATATTATTATCGTCCAGACTATGCTGGGGGGGATACCCACGATAACAATCGAAGACCTTCAGGCGCACCCTATCTGGGGTGAGATGAGCGCTGTAAAGCAGGGCCGGGTCTATCTTGTCGACGGCGACCTGGTGAGCCGTTCCGGGCCGAGAATCGTGGACGGCTTGGAAAAGCTGGCGGAAGCCATTCACCCCGAACTTTTCGACTAGAGCGGCCAGCCCAGCCAGTCGAAGAGACCGAGCATCTTTAAGCCCATGTAGAGCATGACGGCGATGAAGATGTATTTCAGCTGTTTGGCGGGCAGTTTGTGGGCGGTTATGGCGCCGAGCTGCGCCATGCCCACGCTGGTGACCGCCAGTAGTCCCCATGACGGCAAATTGATGTAGCCTATGGAGTAGTCGGGCAGCCCGGCCACATCGAGCCCGCTGGTGAGGTAGCCGATGACGCCGCCGACGGCGGTAAAGAGCATTATGCCCAGCGAGGTGCCCACGGCTTTGTGCATGGGGAAACGGAGTGCCAGCACCAGCACCGGAACCATCAATACGCCGCCGCCGATGCCGATAATGCCGGTTATGAGGCCGATGGGGATAGCCCAGGCCACCCACAGCCAGGGGTTTTCCCGGGGCGTTTTTTGGGGGTCGGGGGGCGGGGCGGTGAGCATCCTCAGGGCGCTGAGCAGGATTATGGCGCCGAAGGCGAGCTTTAAGCCTGTTCCGGGGAGGTGAGATGCCAGCGTGGCCCCGCCGAAGGCAAAGACCAGACCGCTGCCGCCCATGATGAAGGCGGCGCGCCAGTTTACGGCTCCCTTGAGGCTGTGCCGCCAGGCGCCACTGGCGGCGGTGGGTAAGACCACCAGCAGGTTGGTGCCGAAGGCGAGCTTGATAGCCAGGTCGGTGGGCAAGCCCATGTTGGTGAATAGCATGTATTGAACCGGCGTCATGATAAAGCAGCCGCCGAGGCCGAGGAGGCCGCCAGCGAAGCCGACGCCGAGGCCGGTTGCCAGCAGGATTAATATATGAGCTGTGGTCACCTAATCGCCCTCATTGTATCACTTCGGGTGATCAGCGCCAATTGCGGAGGGTAAAGCTTGTTGCTATAATACCGCTGTTAAGCGGGGCTGTAGCTCAGCTGGGAGAGCGCCTCCTTTGCAAGGAGGAAGTCAGGGGTTCGAGTCCCCTCAGCTCCACCATGGTGTACAATAGACAGAACTGGCAGTTTCTCTTCAGTCACTCCTCTGGGAAACATTGGTATTGTGTAAGTTAGTAACGCTTCATCCCCGGTCACTTTCACTTCTTTGACAAAACTCCTGATAAAGGTTTTTCTCTCGGCAAGGGAGCTTTCGTTCAGCAAATCACGCAGGTCAGCCACATAACTAGCGACGGTTTCCGCATCTGCCAGTTCCACACGTCTGTCTGAGAGTTGCTGTTCCATTTCCCATCTTGTTGCCTGCAGTTGCTCCCGCCGCTGCCTCAATTGCTGGATACGCGGTGCCAGATCAGCGAGCTGTATCTTTCCAGTTTCCAAGGCATCATACAACCTCTCTAATCGAAGATCAACATCAGCAATTTCATTAACAACGATGTCCAGGCGCTGGTGGTAATCTACTGCCAAGCTGTCCAACTCCTCATTTACCATATTTACTAGTCTGGTGAGATTCTCGGTGGTTAAAACATGCTCTTTTATCTTATCTATGACTAGGCCCTCAAACTGTTGGCTGTTAAGATAACGGGTTGGGCATGAGCCTGCCCCCTTCTTAAGTAAGGTTCCGCATACGTAATAAGTGAACTGCCCGCTCTTGGCATCCTGACCGACCAAAGCCTTTCCGCAGTGGCCGCACTTGGCCAGACCACTCAATAGGTATCGGCTTGCCACTCGTCTGGGATGAAGGCAGACTGGGGCCCTTTCTTTTAGCAGCATCTGTGCCCGGTTAAAAGTATGCCTGTCAACAACGGCTAGCCAGGCATTCTCCACACGAATGACGGGAAGGTCACGTAAACTTTTACGACCCCAGACCGCGGTACCAGTGTAAACCTCGTTGGTAAGTATCTTTCTAATTGAAGTCTTGATCCAGCCCTATACCCGCATACTGTTCTCAGCGGCTTTGCCATCTCGTCCTGGTATGCAACGTGAAAGACTTGCCATCACTGGAGAAGTGCCTAGTCCAATTAATCCTCCTAGCGGATGTCGCTTCCATCCCCGCTGTAC
>DAOUMR010000147.1:0-1532 GCA_034409905.1 Dehalococcoidales bacterium
CGGCATACCCGAGGGCAAGAAGTTCAAGGCGGTACAGACGGGGGGGCCTTCGGGCGGCTGCATCCCCGAAAAACTGCTCGACCTGCCCGTTGACTTCGACCAGCTGGACAAGGCCGGCTCGATGATGGGCTCGGGCGGCATGATTATCATGGACGAGAACACCTGCATGGTGGATATCGCCAAATACTTCGTCAACTTCCTGGAGGGCGAGTCCTGTGGCAAGTGCCTGCCCTGCCGCGAGGGCCTTAAGCGGATGAGCCAGATACTGACCGACATCACCGAGGGCAGGGGTAAGGAAAGCGATATTGAGCTACTGGAACGCCTTTCGGCGACGCTTATCGATACCTCGCTCTGTGCGCTGGGCAGCACCGCCCCCAACCCCGTTTTAACCACACTGCGCTATTTCCGCGATGAATACGAAGCCCACATCAAGGAAAGGCGCTGCCCGGCTGGCGTCTGCAAGGCGCTGGTCACCTACAGCATTGACGAAAAGAAGTGCCCCGGCTGCGGCCTCTGCGTCAGAGCCTGCCCGGCTGAGGCTATAACCGACATGGGCAAGAAGAAGCCCGTGGTCTTAGACCAGGAGAAGTGCATAAAGTGCGGCGCCTGCTATGACGTCTGCAAGCTCGGGGCGGTAATAAGGAAATGAAAATGGTCTCACTGACAATCAACGGCCGGCAGATTCAAGCCGAAGAGGGGACAAGCATACTTGAGGCGGCTCAAGCGAACAATATCTACATACCCACTCTCTGCCACCACGAAGAGGTTACCCCCTACGGCGCCTGCCGCCTTTGTACGGTCGAGGTTAGCAAAAACGGTAGGGAGAGGCTGGTGGCTTCCTGTCTTTACGAGGTGGCGGAAGGGCTCAAGGTAAAGACCGACTCGGAGAGAATCAGCGCCAACCGCAAGATGCTCATGGAACTGCTCTTAGCGCGCTGCCCCAACAACAAGGCGATACAGGACTTGGCTAAGAAGCTGGGCGTGGAAAAGACCAGCTTCAAGCTCGACGATAACGACTGTATGCTCTGCGCCCTCTGTGTCCGGGTTTGCCAGGAGGTTGTCGGCGTCTCGGCCATCAGCCTGGTCAACCGCGGCGTTGATAGGGCTATGGCTACACCGTACTTTGAGGACTCTAACGTTTGTATTGGCTGCGGCTCCTGCGCCTATGTCTGCCCGGTTGACGCCATAAAGTTCGAGGATGTCGGCGATACCAGGCACATCTACTGGCCCAATAACAAGATGGAATTCAAGCTCAAGAAGTGTTCAAACTGCGGCCGTTACTTTGCCCCCCAGGCTCAGCTGGACTATATCATCAAGAAGGTAGGACTGGCTCCCGACGCCTTCGATAAATGCCTCGACTGCCGCGACTAGCCCCTCTTTAACCCCACACATTGACCCCTAGTCATTGCCTTGCTATACTCTGTGATACGGGGTGTAGCGCAGCTGGCTAGCGCGCAGCGTTTGGGACGCTGAGGTCGGCGGTTCAAATCCGCCCACCCCGACCATTATTCATCCACTTCTACAATGGGGGC
>DAOUMR010000148.1:0-8019 GCA_034409905.1 Dehalococcoidales bacterium
GCCTATGGTGCAGCTACCTTCAGGGGGTAGCTCGGTGGCGCTGGGGGTGAGGCTGGCGATAACGGGTGCAGAGTTGACTACCTGGATATTGCAGCTATCGCTGACAGTTTTCTTGCCGTCGCTGACGGTTACGGTTACGGAATAGCTTCCCTCAGTTGTGGGCGCCATCCAGGTGATAGTGTTGCCCGTCCCGGATACAGACCCACCGGTAGCTGACCATGAATAGGTGAGGGTATCGGCATCAGGGTCGCTGGCAACGCAGTTTACGGTGCAGCTATCCCCGCGGGCTAGGCTGGTGGCGCTGGGCGTGAGGCTGGTAATCGTCGGCGGCTTGTTGAAGCAGCCGCCCGCCAGGAGCATGGTGAGGATAACCAGGCTCACTAGTGCCAGTTTAATGCCTTTAGATTTCCACATCTTCTGCCTCCTTTTGTCAGGATTAGGGCGTAGCGTTGTATGGCAAAATCTTACGTCATTAAGTGTGTTAAGTCAATGCCTCTAGAGCAGGTGCCGAGTTTGGGGGGCTTTTTGCCCCTGTCTCCCCACCTTGACGAACGTTGGTTTTTCGTCCCAACCCAGCCCGCCCTAATGAGTAAACTCCTTAACCTGAGGGATACGTTACCCCACCCCAAGTGTCATTCCCGCGAAGGCGGGAATCCCGTTTCCTCCTTTGATAAAGGGGGATTAAGGGGGATTTTCTCATATTTGGGGGGGTGTTTAAGAGGGGGCGTAGCCCCCTCTGGAAAAGACCTTTGTGGGTGGGTTGGTGTGGGAAAAACAACCTGGGGGTGGGGACATGGTCTGGTTTTGGCTATTAGCCCGTGGGGATTAAATCACAAAAGTAGAAAGAGTCTCTGAGTACCATTTCCCCCAGGTTGTAGCCTATCCTCTGTTTGAATATGGGGCCGTCATAGACGAAGCTGTGAAACTCGCCGTTCTCGCCGCTGGGGTCAATATTGGGGGGGAGCTTGGCAAGAAAGTCCTCATCGAACTGCCGGCCCAGGAATTTCTTGTCCAGGACTTTGGTATCGATGCAGCTAATCACGGACTTGAAGCCCAGGGCTATGAACGAATGGGCGAGTTCAGCGGAGTCCCTACCCCAGATGGGAAAGACACCCTTCATCTTTAGCTTGGCCAGGTTATCTTCCCGGTATTTTTTGACGTCTTCCAGGAAGATATCGCCGAAGGCCACCTTCTCAACGCCCTCCTGCTTGAATTTATTAAGGGCTTCAGTCATTTTAGCGGCGTATATTTCGTTGGAACAGGTCTTGGGGATGAGGACCGTATGGAGGGGTATGTCCAGGGATTTTGCCTGTTGCTCTACCAAGGTTCGGCGCACGCCGTGCATGCTGATGCGGTCGTAGTCTTCGGTGATGGTGGTGAGCAGGGATACGACTTGGTATTCTTTGTTTTTCAGGATTTCGTAGAGCGCCATGGTGCTGTCTTTGCCGCCGCTCCAGCCGAAGAGGATTTTTCCCATGCGCGTTTGCCTTTCTTTAATTTGCCGAGTGGCTCCGCCCCACATCCCCACTCTGTTAGCGTACGTGTTATCTTCCCACCCAATACCCACCCTATAGAGGTTAAACCTCTATATACTCCTTACTGGGGGTGTGTGCCCCGCCCCGCCCCCCTTGCTACTTCCCCGCCTCCCCCTTCAAAATCTCCGCCTTGTCCGTCTTTTCCCAGGTGAGGTCGAGGTCGGTGCGGCCGAAGTGGCCGTAGCAGGCGGTGGGTCTATAGATGGGACGGCGCAGGTCGAGGGTGCGGATGATGGCTTCGGGCCTGAGGTCGAAGTGTTTGTTTATGAGCTTGAGCAGGCTCTCGTTATCCACTTTGGCTGTGCCGAAGGTCTCCACCGAGACGGAGAGGGGGCGGGCGACGCCGATGGAGTAGGCAATCTGGATTTCGAGCCTATCCGCCAGGCCGGCGGCGACGATATTCTTGGCGATGTAGCGGGCCATATAGGCCGCCGAGCGGTCGACCTTGGTCGGGTCTTTGCCCGAAAAGCTGCCGCCGCCGTGGCGGGCAATGCCGCCGTATGTATCAACCAAAAGCTTGCGGCCGGTAAAGCCGGTATCGGAGACGGGGCCGCCGATGATGAAGCGGCCGGTGGCGTTGACATAATACTTGGTCCTACTGTCTATCAGCTTAGTGGGGACGACCTTCTTGATAACCTTGTCGATAATGTCCTTAGTAATCCGCTCCTGGCTGACATCGGGGTTGTGCTGGGCGCCCATGACCACGCTGTCGATGCGGCGGGGGGTGCCGTTGCTGTACTCCACAGTCACCTGCGATTTGCCGTCGGGGCGGAGGTAGGGGAGGGTACCATCTTTCCTGACCTGGGCCAGGCGCTGGCAGAGCTTATGCGCCAGGGAGATGGGGAGGGGCATAAGCTCCGGAGTTTCTTTGCAGGCAAAGCCGACCATCATGCCCTGGTCGCCGGCGCCAATCTTATCCAGCTCGTTGCCTGAAGCCGTCTTGGCTTCCTGCGATTTATCCACGCCCAGGGCGATGTCCTTCGACTGCTCTTTAATGGAGACCATTATGCCGCAGGCTTGGTAGTCAAAGCCATATTCGGGGTGGGTGTAGCCGACATCGCGGACTACCTCCCGCACTATCTGGGGAATCTCGACATAGCAACTGGTGGTAATCTCGCCGAGGACGATTATCAGGCCGTTGGTTACCGCCGTCTCGCAGGCGACGCGGGCGTAGGGGTCTTTGGCCAGAATGGCGTCGAGAACAGCGTCCGATATCTGGTCGCAGAGCTTGTCCGGGTGGCCTTCGGCAACCGACTCCGAGGTGAGCATATAGGCAGGCGAGCTGCTAAAACTGCTTGGCATTTCTCTCCTTTTCTAGGTCCCCTGCTCCCAGCTGGCCAGGTATTTCTTTTGCTCCGGGGTAAGGGTGTCGATACTAACGCCCATCGAATCCAGTTTGAGGCGGGCTACCTGTTTATCTATCTCTTTGGGCACGGGATAGACTTTTGTTTTGAGTTTCCCCTTGCTCTTGACCAGATATTCCAGACATAGTGCTTGGTTGGCGAAGCTCATATCCATAACGGTGGCCGGGTGCCCTTCGGCGGCGGCCAGGTTGACCACCCTGCCCTCGGCCAGCAGGTAAAGGCGGCGGCCGTCTTTAAGGGAGTATTCGTCAACGAAGGGCCGAATCTGTCTCTGGCTTTTAGTTAGACTCTTGAGTGCGGGCAGGTTTATCTCGACATCGAAGTGGCCGCTGTTGGCCAGAATAGCGCCATCCTTCATCACCGCCAATGAGGCTTTATCAATGACATTGATATCACCGGTGATGGTGACGAAGACATCGCCTATTTTGGCGGCTTCAATAATGGGCATGACCCGGAAGCCGTCCATGACCGCCTCCAGCGCCCGCACCGGCTCGACCTCGGTGACGATGACCTGTGCCCCCAGCCCCTGCGCTCTGAGGGCGGCGCCGTGCCCGCACCAGCCGTAGCCGCAGACGACAACCTTTTTGCCCGCCCACAAAATATTGGTGGCGCGGGTGATGCCGTCAATGGTGCTCTGGCCGGTGCCGTAGCGGTTGTCGAAGAGGTATTTGGTCTGGGCGTCGTTGACGGCAATCATGGGGTATTTTAGCCTGCCCGCTTTTTCCAGGCTGCGCAGGCGGATAACGCCGGTGGTGGTCTCCTCGGTGCCGCCGATGACGCCACCGATGAGCTCGGTCCTCTTCGAGTGCAGGGTGGTGACCAGGTCGGCGCCGTCGTCAACGGTAAGCTGCGGCTTGTTATCCAGCGCGGTGTTGATGTGCTTATAGTATGTTTTCTCGTCCTCTCCCTTGATGGCGTTGACGGGAATACCTTGTTCTACCAGCGCCGCCGCCACCTCGTCCTGGGTGCTCAAGGGGTTGGCGGCGCATAAGACCACATCAGCTCCGCCCTCCTTTAGGGTCGTTACCAGGTTGGCCGTCTCGGTGGTGACATGGAGGCAGGCCGAGACGCGGATGCCTTTTAGCGGCTTCTCTTTAGCGAACCTCTGCCTGATTAGTTTGATAACCGGCATCTCGCGGTAGGCCCACTCAATTCGCTGTCGGCCGGCTTCAGCCAGTTTGGGGTCTTTTATATCGTAGTTTTTCATAAGGAGATTATACTACACTTTTTAAGCCCGGGTGTTTAGCCAGTCCTTTAGCTCCGCCATCACCTGCGGGTGGTTGCTCCGCGTCAGGTTCACCAGCTTTGCCTGGGGCAGAGATTTAATGGCGTCGGCGTAGGGATTGGGGTTGAGCATGATGGTTGCCAGCAGCCTCTTACCACTGTTGACTATATTGGCTACCGCCTCCCTGAATCTGGCCGAGAGCAGTTCCATCTTGCCGATTTCGTCAATGACCACCAGCTCGCACTCCCTGACCGCCCGCTCGATGGCGGTGACGCCTACCCTGTCCAGGCTTTCGACGTCAACGCCGTACTTGCTCACCCGGTGCGGGCTTTTGATATCTATGTGGGAGAGCACCGCCGTTTCCCCGTCCAGCGTGACCAGCCGAAAGCCCTGCCTGACCCCCTGGCTCTTGATGTCCTCGGTGTAGAAGCCGCCGGCCTTGCTTTCCAGCCTGGCGACGGCCTGTTTGATGAGGCTGGTCTTGCCGCTTCCCGGCGGGCCGGTGAGCAGAAAGATTGACTTCATCGGCTCTTGCCGCTCTTTTGGGCCGCCTCGGCCTTCCTCTTCAGCTTCAGCTTCTTTTGCTTACGCTGATGTTTCAGGGTGGCTACCCTTCTCCTCTTGTTCATGGCAGTAATATAACCTAAATTAAGCCTTCTGGCTAGAGTGGAGCTGGGCAAAGCGGGCGAAGGAGCGGTCGTAGGTCTTTTCTACATCAGGAGGGAAGACGCAGGCGGGAAGCTCATCGTACTTTAGGTGGTAGGCGATGCATTCGCAGCACTTGCCCTTGCGTGAGCAGGGCTCGTAGGTGCAGGGGCAGCTGGCTTTGTTGGCGTCAAGCTGGCATTCCATGAGTTAAACTCCTATTGAAACGTGCGTTTGTTGCCCAACCTCCCCACTCTGTTGGCGTACGTATGATTTTCCCACCCAATACCCGCCCTATAAGGATGGTACCCCTTTTATATCCTCCTTAAAGGTTATACCCCCCTCTCCACCTTGTTTAGCGAACGTTTTTCTGTCCCGCCCTGCCCACCCTTAGAGGGGTTTCACCCTCTAGAATTCCTTCTGGGGTGCGTTGCCCCTCTCCACCCCACCTAGGTCTTTCTTCCCACCCAATACCCACCCTACAGAAGTGTCACTTCTATATACTTCTCTCCCCATCCCAAATGTCATTCCCGCGAAGGCGGGAATCCAGTTTCCCCCTTTGAAAAAGGGGGATTAAGAGGGATTTTCCCTGCCTTATTTGCTCCTCATTATTTTCGAAAGCTCGGCTAGAAGCTCCAGGGCGTAGGCGGAGGCGTCGGGGGTGGGCAACGAGGCCAGCGTGCAACTGGGGGTGATGATGCTCTGGGCGACAAGCTGCTTAAAAGATGTGCCGTTGCGGGTGAAGGGGAGCATGGCTTCCTCCAACCTGTCCTTGAGGGCAGCGACGCTCTCCTTGCCTAATGACGGGCTGTCGTTGGGGACAATGCCCCAGGAGATGACGCCCTTCCTGTCCAGGAAGCGTTTGACCTCCTTGGGGTAAAGGCTGAGGGACTGGGCGTAGTTATAGGCGTCGAAGCTAAGAATGTCCAGGTCGGTTTCCAGTATGACCGACCAGTCGGTGTTGCCGCAGCAGTGGACGCCCTTTACTCCCTTGATGCCGACAAAGACCTCTTCCAGCAGGAGGGTGACCTTTTCCTTTGACAGGGGCACCGCCACCGAGCCGAAGGAGGCCATATAGGGCTCGTCAACGAATATAATTGTGTTGGGCGATATTCGGCTCAATTGCTTTTCCTGCCAGGCTGCCTTGAGCCTTAAGAACTTAGCTACAACGTCGCCCAGGACGTCGTCATAGAGGATTGCCTTGCCTTCGTTATCGGTGACGCTCAAGCCCCAGGTGAGGGGACCGGTTATATGCCCCTTGACTGCCATCGGCTTCAGGTTCTCCGAGCCCAAAAAGGCGTGCAGGCCCGCGGCGTAGCTGGCGCTGGTGGGGTATTTATCTATGTCCTCTTCGAGGTAGGCGGTGTAGAACTTCTCCAGCGCTTCGTCCAGGTCTTTAGTGCGGTCAACGGAGAGGCTATCACCCTTGAGCCTGATGCCAGGGAAGCCCTCGCTGAACTGGGCGTTCATGTTCTCCTTGAAGGAACGGCGGGGCAGCTGCGGCCAGGCGGGGATGTCCTTGAGGTAGCGGAGCACCTGCGCGCAGGCGGCGGCGGGGTCGGTGTGGGGCATGCTGCCGATGATGGTGGGCAGGCAGTTGAACTCTCTGTCAGGCACTAGCTGTCTCCTTTTAGGTATTTACCGATGAGCAGGTCGTACTTCTTCCTGACCGGGGCGGCTATGTTCTTGCGGCTGGTGGCGATGGCGATGCTCATGGCACTGGCGCACTGGCACTTTCGCTCTTCTTTGACTTGAGCCACCGCCAGCTTAATGATTTCCTTGATGGCTTCGATGTTCTGCCGCAGTGTCTTCAATATGTCATCGACCACCAGCGTCTGGCTCTTCTCCTGCCAGCTATCGTAGTCGGTGACGCCAGCCACCATGCCGTAGCAGATTTCGGCCTCGCGCGCCAGCTTGGCTTCGGGTATGGCCGTCATGCCGATGATGTCGGCGCCCCAGGAACGGTAGAGCCGCGACTCGGCGCGGGTGGAGAAGGCGGGCCCTTCCATGGCAACGTAGGTGCCGCCAAGATGCACCTTCACCTTCGTCTTTCTGGCGGCGTCATAGAGTATCTTGCTCAAATCTGGGCAGAAGGGGTCGGCGAAGGCGATGTGGACGACGATGCCGTCGCCGAAGAAGCTATCTATCCGATGGCGGGTGCGGTCTATAATCTGGTCGGGGATGACCAGGTCGCCCGGCTTTAGCTCTTTCTTGAAGCTGCCCACGGCGTTGACGGCGATGATGCGCTCCACCCCCAGCGCTTTGAGGGCGTAGATGTTGGCGCGGTAGGGCACCTCGGTGGGGGTGATGGTGTGCCCGCGGCCGTGGCGGGGCAGGAAGGCGATATGCGTTCCCTCCAGCTTGCCGATGGTGATGGTATGGCTGGGCTTGCCGAAGGGGGTGGTGGGGTTGACCTCTTCGATTTCGGTCAGCCCTTCGATTTCGTATAAGCCGCTGCCGCCGACGACGGCGATTTTAGCTTTTGCTTTTGGCATGGTTGCTCCTTACCATATACAGTTACATCTTATTTTCTTATAATCCATACCTAATCTTCCCCACATAGCTAGCGTTTCTTTACAAAGGGCAACACTGGTGTAATTATGCTTGTCCTTTAGTAGATTGATGACGGTGGTATATAGTTCATAGCGGGTTTTGAAGTCTATCTTTTTACCCCAATTCGATTTCTCCGTGAGATATTCGACCCAACTTGTGTCCTTACTGCCGTTGATGGTAGTTTGCAGCCCGCGTAATGAGCCTAATGTGATTCTTTCTGGGGTAAAACTAGCAAAAATTTGGTTAACTAGGTCTACATATTGTTTTTCCCAACCTTGGACAGGGACCATGGGGTCAATTCTTATTCTTACCTCATAACCAGCTTGGCTGAGTTTTCGTCCTGCTTCAATCCTTCTATCAACAGGTGGGGCGCCTTTTTCCCATCTTTTGGCTACTTCGTCGGAATTAAGGCTAAAACTAATAATAACTTGATTATGAGGTTTAATCTCCAAGAGGTGCTTAATATTGTCGGACTTAGTTACGAACAATACCTTGTGCCTGTTTTGCTCCTCAAACATAGGAATAATGAATTTAGAGAAGGGTTCGCCTAAGCTTTCTCCCATCAAGGAGTCGGCTATCTCGCCAGTATTGAGTATTTCGGGAGTTGTTACTTCTTCCAAGAACCTTCTGGTGTGCAGTTCTATTTTCTGGCGGTCTTTAAACACTGGCTTTGTTTTGGTAGGGTGAAATCTGAAAG
>DAOUMR010000149.1:0-13083 GCA_034409905.1 Dehalococcoidales bacterium
ATGTAGAGAAAGGGTTGCCATTGCAAGACCAATAAGAGACCGTAGAAAGAAACAGTCTATGGAAAAGACAAAAAACCCATTAAAAATCACTGACGTTACCTTTCGTGATGGGCATCAGTCCTCGCTGGCAACGCGAATGCGAACCGAGGATATGGAAGCCATTGCCGAGGAGATGAACAAGGCGGGGTTTTACTCCATGGAGGTCTGGGGTGGTGCTACCTTTGATGTCCCCACCAGATTCCTCAATGAAGACCCCTGGGATAGACCTCGCATCCTTAAACGGCTGATGCCCAATACCCCTCTCCAGATGCTGCTCCGGGGACAGAACCTGGTAGGCTACCGCAACTACGCCGACGATGTGGTCACTGCCTTCGTGCATCACGCCGCTGAGGTCGGCATTGACGTCTTCCGGGTATTTGACGCCGTGAACGACGAGCGTAACTTTGAGACCAGCCTTAAGGCAATCAAGGAACGCGGTAAGCATGCCCAGCTTTCACTGTGCTATTCCCTCACCGAGCCCAAGCTGGGGGGACCGGTATATAACATTGATTATTACGTCAAGAAAGCGCTTATCCTTCAGGATATGGGGGCGGATAGCCTGTGCATCAAGGATATGGCGGGTCTTATTGCCCCCGATGATGCCTATAACCTGATTAAGGCGCTGAAGCAGGTGTTAAAGATACCGGTACAGCTACATACCCATCACACCAGTGGCATGGGGCTGATGAGCTGCCTCAAGGCGGTTGAGGCCGGGGTGGATGTCGTTGATACCGCCCTCGCCCCCTTCGCCCTGCGCTCCTCCCTGCCCCCGGTTGAGCCCATCGTCGTTGCCCTTCAGGGAACGAGCCGGGACACGGGGCTTAATTTAGCCCATCTCTTCAAGATGGGGCAGTATATTTAAACGGTAGCCCCGAAGTACCGGGACTTTCTGGACACCACCCGGATGGGGGTTATTGATACCGCGGTGCTGATGCACCAGATTCCGGGCGGCATGACGACCAATCTGGTCGCCCAGCTAAGGGAGGCTAACGCCCTGGACAAAATTGAAGAGGTCTACGCCGAGCTGCCGCGGGTAAGAAGAGAGCTCGGCTACCCGCCCCTGGTCACCCCCACCAGCCAGATTGTCGGCATCCAGGCGGTGCAGAATGTCCTCTTCGGCCGGTACAAGATGATATCGGACCAGGTAAAGGACTACTGCTACGGCTTATACGGCAAGCCCCCCGCCCCTATCGACCCCAAGGTGCAGAAGCTGGCCCTCAAGGGCTACCCCAGAGGGGAGACGCCCATCACCTGCCGCGCCGCCGACATGCTGGCGCCGGAGCTGGAGAAGGCCAAGAAGGATACCAAGGACATCGCCAAGGACATCGGCGACGTGCTTATCTATGCTCTGTACCCCACCACGGGGATGCGCTTTTTGAGGTGGAAATACGGGCTGGAAAAGCCGCCCGCCGACGTCAAGATGAAGACCATGGAGGATATCAAGCGCGAGGACGAGCTTATCGCCAAGGTAAAGGCGGGCAAGCTGACTGAAGCAACGGCTCAAGCTGCCCCAGCCAGCGGAGGCGTTCAAAACTATAGAATCTATTTCGGCGACCGGGTCTTCAACATCGGGCTGGAGGCTGTGGGTGGAGCGCCAGCGCCGACAGCGCCCAAGACAGCGGCACCAACGCCACCGACGAGCGCACCAAAACCCGCTGCCCCAGCCCCCGAAGTTAAGAAGGCTGAGCCCGAGGCGCCGCCGCCCAAGGCGGGTGAGACGGCCATTACCGCCCCCATGCCCGGCATTATAATACGCTACGAGGTCAAGGTGGGCGACACCGTCAAGGCTAACGACGTGGTGCTCATCCTGGAGGCGATGAAGATGGCTAACGCCATAACCGCGCCGGTGGGGGGTAAGGTCAAAGCGATAAACTTCGCCGACGGCGATAAAGTAGCCAGAGACGAGGTCCTAGCCATAATCGGCTAGAGATACAGGCTTTACGTGGGCAAAACATTAGCTGAGAAGATTCTGACGAAAAAGTCGGCAGGCGACGCCTCCGCCGGCGATATCGTTATATGCCGCGTTGACCTGGTCTTTGTCCAGGACACGACGGGCCCCCTGACGGTGAGGCAGTTCCAGTCCGGCAAATTCAAAAAACCGGCCAACCCCAAAAAGACGGCGCTCTTTTTCGACCACGCCGCCCCCAGCCCCAACCGCCAGCTCTCTAACGACCATAAGCTTTTGCGGCAGTTCGCTGAAGATACAGGCTGCCTGAAATACGACGTCGGCAGCGGCGTCTGCCACCAGATTGTCGCCGAAGCCCTGGCCAGACCCTGGGACGTCGTCATCGGCGCTGACTCCCACACCGTGACCGCGGGGGCTTTGGGCGCTTTCGCTACGGGCATGGGCTCGACGGACGTGGCCGTTGTCTTTGCCCTGGGCAAGACCTGGTTGAGGGTGCCCGGGAGCTTCAAGATAAACATTAGCGGGAAGTTTAACGCCAAAGTCGGCGCTAAAGACCTTGTCCTCTATCTCATCGGCTCAATCGGCTCCGACGGGGCCACCTACAAGGCGCTGGAGTTTGGCGGCGACGGTTTAGCCAAAATGACCATGTCCGACCGCTTCACCGTAGCCAACATGGCGGTGGAGGCGGGGGCTAAGGTCGGGCTTTTCCCCGCCGATAAGATTACCGAGGCATACTTAAAGGCTCAGGGGCGAGAAAAGGATTTCCAGCCTTTAGCGGCGGATAAGGACGCCAGCTACGAGAAAACGATTGATATTGATTTAGGCTCTATGGAGCCGATGGTGGCCAAACCTCACCAAGTGGATAATACCGTTAAGGCTAAGGAGCTTAAGGGGACAAAGATACAGCAGGTATTTATCGGCACCTGCACCAACGGGCGGCTTGAGGACTTGGCCACCGCCGCTGGCATCTTAAAGGGCAAAAAACGCCACCCCGATACCCGGCTTATCGTGGCGCCGGCTTCGTCCAAGGTCTTGCTGGAGGCTATCGCCAACGGATATATAAAAACGCTGCTGGAGGCGGGAGCGGTGATTTTACCCCCCGGCTGCGGCGCCTGCCTGGGGCTGCACCAGGGGGTTCTCGCTGATGGGGAGTCCTGCCTTTCCACGGCCAACCGAAACTTCAAGGGGCGGATGGGCAACCCCGAAGCCTTTATCTATCTGAGCAGCCCGGCCACGGCGGCGGCTTCAGCCATCAAGGGTGAGATTACTGACCCCAGAGAGGTAGCTTGATGCTTAAAGGACGAGCCTTTAAATTCGGCGACAATATCTCCACTGACCATATCACACCGGGGAGACTGGCCCACCTGAGGAGCAACCTGCCCGAATTGGCCAAGCACGTGCTTGAGGACGCCGACCCCACCTTTGCCTCGCGGGTAAAGAAGGGGGACTTCGTCGTCGCCGGCAGCAACTTCGGGCTCGGCTCCAGCCGCGAGCACGCGCCGCTGGTGATAAAAATGGCTGGGGTCAGCGCCATACTGGCCAGGTCGGTGGCGCGCATCTTCTTCAGAAACGCTATCAATCTGGGGCTACCGGTGTTAATATGTGATACCGACGGCATCAACGACGGCGACATGCTTGAGGTCGACCTGACCAAGGGCACCGTCAAGGATATAACTAACGGCAAACAGTTGACCTTCGGCAAGCTGCCCGAGGTCATGCTGAAGATTTTGGGGGAGGGGGGACTCCTCCCCTACATCCAGAAGCACGGCGACTTTAAGCTATAATGGGGGAAAACTGGATTCCCGCCTTCGCGGGAATGACGGAGTGTAAAGCGGGAACGACAGTATAGTCTAAGGGGTGGGGAGAGAAGTTTATAGAGGTTACACCTCTATAGGGTGGGACGGGTGGGACGAAAAACCTGGGGGAGGGGCTAAAAGGATAAATTTATGGTTCATAATGTCACCCTTATTCCCGGCGACGGGATAGGGCCCGAGGTCAGCGAGGCCACGATACGGGTCCTCGAAGCCAGCGGCGCCCGCTTCCACTGGGAGATAGCCTATGCCGGCGCCGAAGCCCTCGAGGAGTTCGGCGCCGCTCTGCCCGAAGCCACGCTGGCTTCCATCAGGAAGAACCGCATCGCCATCAAGGGGCCGGTGACCACCCCCATTGGCTCTGGGTTCCGCAGCGTCAATGTCGCCCTGCGCAAGAAGCTCGACCTCTATGCCTGCCTGCGCCCCTGCAAGATATACCCCGGGGCGCCGACACCATTTAAGGATGTCGATGTCATCATCGTCAGGGAGAACACCGAAGACCTCTACGCGGGCATCGAGTTCGAGGAAGGCAAGCCAGAGACAGCGCGCTTAAGGCAGCTGGTAAGCGAGGCTACGGATAGCGAGCTCAGGGAGGATTCGGGCATAAGTCTAAAGGTCATCTCGGAGATGGCCAGCCGCCGCATCGTCAGGTTCGCCTTTGAATACGCCCGCGCCCATAACCGCAAGAAGGTCACCGCCGTCCACAAAGCCAACATCATGAAGTTTTCCGACGGGCTCTTTCTAGCCAACGCCCGAGAGATTGCCCCGGAATACCCCGACATCGAGTTCGAGGATAGAATCGTGGACAACCTCTGCATGCAGCTGGTGAAGAGGCCGCAGCAGTTCGACGTGCTGGTGCTGCCCAACCTCTACGGCGATCTTATCTCCGACCTCTGCGCGGGGCTGGTGGGGGGACTGGGACTGGCCCCTGGCGCCAACCTGGGCGACGACATGGCTATCTTCGAAGCCACCCACGGCAGCGCCCCCAAATACAAGGGGATGAACAAGGTCAACCCGATGTCGATGATGCTCTCCGGGGTGATGATGCTCAGGCATCTCGAAGAAAAGGAGGCCGCCGACAGGCTGGAGAACGCCATCGCCGCCGTCATCGCCGAGGGCAAGGACGTCACTTATGATATGAAGCCCAACGGCGCCGAGGCCGTGGGCACCTCCCAGGTCGCCGACGCCGTAATTAGAAAGATGAGGGAAGCCAAATAGCCAGGATTACAATTATCGGGGCGGGCAATGTGGGCTCATCCACGGCCCAGCGCATCGCCGAACGGGGCTACGCCGAGGTCGTCCTGGTTGATATCGTCGAGGGGCTGGCCCAGGGTAAGGCGCTGGACATACTGCAGTCGGCGCCCGTCCTCGGTAGCGAGATAAGGCTCACTGGAACCAGCGACTATAAGGATACCGCCGACTCCGAGCTGGTCATCGTCACCGCCGGGCTCTTTCGCAAACCGGGTATGACCCGCGACCAGCTCCTAGCGGCTAACACGGAAATCGTCAGCGGGATTATCGCCGACGTGGTCAAATACTCGCCGCAGTGTGTCATCCTTATGGTCTCCAACCCCTTAGACGCCATGACCTACCTCGCCGTCAGGAAAAGCAGGTTCCCCCGAAAGCGCGTCGTCGGCATGTCGGGAGTCTTGGATTCCGCCCGATTGGCCACCTTCGTCGCTAATGAGCTTAAAGTTACGCCCAAAGACGTCTCCCCATGGGTGCTGGGGGCGCACGGGCTGAACATGGTGGTCATCCCCCGCCTGACCACGGTCAAGGGCAAGCCGCTTACCGAGCTTTTACCCCAAGAGACTATAGATAGGCTGGTGGAGCGCACCGTACACGGCGGGAGGGAAATCGTTGATTTGCTCAAAACGGGCAGCGCTTTTTACGCGCCTTCGGCGGGCGTTGCCCGCATGGCCGAGGCCATAATCAAAGACAAAAAAGAGGTGCTGCCCTGCGCCGCTCTGCTCGACGGCGAGTACGGGATAAAGGACAGCGTCATCGGCGTGCCGGTAAGGCTGGGCAAAAAGGGCATCGAGGAGATAATTGAGCTGGAGCTGAGCGCCGAAGAAAAGCAAAGGCTGTACGATTCCGCCGAGGGCGTTAAAGCGTTGATTGAGAAGATGGGGGTGGGGTAAGATTGCTTCGTCGCTCCGCTCCTCGCAATGACGGAGGAATTACAAAATCCCCCTTTAAAAAAGGGGCTGGATTCCCGCCTTCGCGGGAATGACAGCGTAGTCTAAGGGGTGGGGAGAGAGATTTAAAAGGGGCACCACCCTTATAGGGTGGGCAGGGTGGGAAATAAGACTTGGGGGGTGGGGATTGAAAGAGATTGAAGCCAGCGAAATTACTAAAGCGGTAGCCAGGCTCTGCCAGGAGGCGAACTTCAGCTTAGGCGAGGATGTGCTCTCCGCCCTCAAGCAAGCCCTCCAGACCGAGCAGTCCCTCCTGGGCCGGGAGTCCTTAAACCAGATTATCGAGAACGCCCGCATCGCTCGAGAGAGAAATCTGCCCCTCTGCCAGGACTGCGGCACCGCCGTCGTCTTCCTGGAGATAGGCCAGGACGTCCACATCACCGGCGGCGACCTCAAACAAGCCGTCGAGGAGGGGGTGCGGCGGGGCTACTTCCAGGGCTACCTGAGGAAGGGCATCGTCAGCCAGCCCTTCTCCAAGCGCATCAACACCCGCGACAACACCCCGGCCGTTATCCACACCGAGATTGTCCCCGGCGACAGCTTAAAGATCAGCGTCATGCCCAAGGGGGGCGGCGCCGAGAACAAGAGCCGGCTGGGCATGCTCCTGCCCAACGAGGGCAAACAGGGTATTCTCGACTTTGTGGCCAGGACGGTTGACGAGGCGGGGGGCGACCCCTGCCCGCCATTGATTATAGGCTTAGGCATCGGCGGGACGGCGGAGCAGGCGATGCTCATGGCCAAGAAGGCACTGCTCAGAAAGGTAAGCGAAGCGAACCCCGACCCCGAGATTGCCCACCTCGAAAAAGAGGTGCTGATAAGGGTGAACCGGCTGGGGGTGGGGCCGATGGGCTTCGGCGGCACTACCACCGCCTTGGCCGTGCACGCTGAAGTGATGCCCACCCATATCACCAGCCTGCCGGTGGCGGTCAACCTCCAGTGCCACAGCGCCCGCCACAAAGAGGTCATACTATGAATATAACGTCGCCGATTAGTTCCAAGGTGATATCAGGGCTGACCGTCGGCACCAGCGTCTTGATTTCCGGGGTCATCTATACCGCCCGCGACGCCGCCCACCAGCGGATTATCCAGGCGCTTCAAAACAAGGAGAAACCGCCCTTCGAGCTTAAAGGGCAGACGATATACTACACGGGGCCTTCGCCCGCGCCGCCGGGGAGGGTCATCGGGGCGGCGGGGCCGACCACCAGCCAGCGCATGGACGCCTACACACCGCGCCTGCTGGCCGCGGGGGTTAGAGCCTTTATCGGCAAGGGCAGCCGCTCCACCGAGGTGCGAATGGCGCTAAGGAAATACAAAGCCGTCTATCTAGCCGCCGCCGGGGGCGCCGGCGCTTTGCTGGCTAACGCCATCGTAGAAGCCGAGGTTATCGCCTACAAAGATTTGGGACCCGAGGCCGTTATGAAGCTCACGGTGGAGAACTTCCCGGCCGTGGTCGCCAACGACATCTACGGCCGAGACCTCTTCGAGCTGGGGAGGAAAGAATATAAGGGAAGCCAGCAGGACCTAGAGGACTATACCCTGTAATAAACAGGAGAGTTTAAGCGTAACTTTTAAGTCCCACCCGACCCACCCTATAAAGGTGGTACCCCTTTTAAATCCCCCTGTAGGGTTATTCCCCACTCCACCCTATTCGGGGGTTTGAAAGGGGGCTTTGCCCCCTTTCTACCTTAAAGGGCGGTGGGCGGGAATAGATAAACTGGGGGTGGGGCAAATTAAAAGGGAGAGATTGCTTCGTCATCCTTCTCGGAAGAATTCCTCGCAATGACAATATAGTTGGGGAGCATAAAAAATGGACTGCATTTTTTGTAAGATTGTAGCCGGTGAAATACCCAGCGACAGCGTCTATGAAGACGAAGAGATAATCGCCTTCCGCGACATCAACCCACAAGCGCCCGTGCACATAGTCATAATCCCCCGAAAGCACATCGCCAGCCTCTCTCAACTCTCTCAAAGCGAATCAGCGCTGGTGGGGCGTTTAGTCACCATAGCCAACAAGCTGGCCCAAGTCGAAGGAATTGCCGAGCGGGGCTACCGGGTGGTGATAAACTGCGGCCAAGAGGGCGGGCAGCTGGTGCCCCATCTGCACCTGCACCTGGTGGGGGGAAGAAAGCTCTCAGACCAGGTCGGCTGACTTCTGGTATTCCAGGAAGGCGAGCAGCCCGGCAATGCTCTTGGCGTCGCAGATAGCCCCCGAGCTAATCAAGCCGGGAATCTCAGCTAAAGGCACCCGCACTAGACTTATGCTCTCGCTGTCCTCGGCCTTAAGGGGCTTGAGCACCAAATCAGAAGCCAGGTAGAGGTAGAGGTACTCGGTGCAGAAGCCTGGAGTCGAGTAAAAGCCACCCAGCTTTTCTACTTTTTGGGGGAGAAAGCCGGTCTCCTCGCGCATCTCGCGGCGGACGGCATCCTCGGGGGTTTCGCCAGCGTCAATGCCGCCGGCGGGTATCTCCAGTAATTCTTTTTCCACGGGCTTGCGGAACTGCTTCACCAGCAAGACGTTATCGGCGGTATCGAGGGCAACTATGGCCACGCAGTCTTCGTGCTCGACAATCTCGCGGGTCGTCTTTCTGCCGCTGGGGAGCTTAACGGTATCGATGCGCAGATTTACCGCCCGCCCCTCGAAGACCTTACGGCTGGACAGCGTCTCTTCGGCCAAGCTAGACCTCCAAATTATAGATAAGGGCGACCTCGTCGCAGTCGGGGAATTTGGGGCAGCGGTAGCACTCCGACCAGACCTTGCGCGGCAGTTCCATCTTGTCCACCTGCTGGAATTCGAACTTCTTAAAGAGGTCGGGGCGGTAGGTCAGGCAGAAGACGACGGGAATGCCCAGCTCTTTGGCTTCCTGCATACAGGCTTTAATCAGCTCGACGCCGATGCCCTTATCGCGGCTGTCCTCAGCCACCGCCAGCGATCTTACCTCGGCCAGGTCTGACCAGAAGATGTGCAGCGCCACGCAGCCGAGCAGCCTATCGCCCTCCTTAACCACGAAACAGTCCCTCAAGTTTTCGTAGAGCTCGCTAAGCGAGCGGGGCAGCATCTCGTCTTTTTCGGCAAAGTGGTTGATGAGCTTATGCATCTGGGGGACGTCGCTGATTTTGGCTTTTTCTATCTTCAACTTAAGTTTTTCCTTTCAGTTTTTGCTCCAGAGAGCTGTAAAAAGCGTTTTCGGGGTGAATCCTCAAGAAACGGGCTTTAGCCGAGCTATGACGGACGGTGATGACGGCGCCGCTGGCCAGGGGGGGATTGATGTGGCCGTCGATGCTCAAGGTCGCTTCGTGGGCGGTAGCCACGCGCAGCTTGACCACTGCCGTCGAGGGCAGTACCAGGCTGTAGCCCAGGCTGAGGTGGGGCAGTATCGGCAGGAGCAGGAATTCCTTAGCCCTTGGGTGGAGGATGGGGCCGCCCGCCGAAAGCGAATAGCCGGTGCTGCCGGTGGCGGTGGCCACCACCACGCCGTCGGCCTTGTAGGTGGTCAGCTTCTTGCCGTCGATGCTGGCCTCGATATAGACGACGCGCGCCACCGCCCCCCGCGCCACCACCACGTCGTTTAGGGCGTAATAGGTGGTGCCGCCGTCAAGGGTAGCTTCGAGCATGGCCCTCTCGTCGAGCCAGCCCTTGCCCTCAAGCAGGTCGGGCAGCTTATCCTTAGCTTCCTTGGCGCTGAGCTCAGTCATAAAGCCCAGCTTGCCCAGGTTGATGCCGGTGATGGGCACAGGCGAGCCGACGGCTATCTGCGCCGCCCTGAGGATGGTGCCGTCGCCGCCGATGCTGAGCAGCAGGTCGCTACCATCGAGCTGAGGCTTGGCTTTTTCGCCCTCCCAGGCCGAGCAGAGCCAGGCCGCTATGCCGCGCTTGGCCAGGAAGGCCTTGACCTCCTCAGCCATGCCGCGGGCGGCGTCGTTCATGGGGTGGTAGAGAATGCCGATTTTCTTCATGGTTTATCACCGCTTCAGGCAGAAAAGAGTGTAGCATCGCCCCCTCTGGGTGTCAAGGCAGAGCAGCCTAGCGGGGAGTCTTACGCCTCTTGGCACCGAGGACGATGGTGCCCACTACCCCCACCAGAAAGCCCAGCGGGCAGACGATGGAGGCCATGGTGAAGAAGAAAACCTCGTCGCCGCCGTTCCAGAAGTCGGCGCCGGCAAAGTGCTCGAAAAGCCCGTAGATAAGGTTATGCAGGAGAACGCTGACCAGCACCCCCGCCGCCGAAGCCCCGGTGAGGATGAGGAACTTCTTGAGCCCGCCGCTGGCGCTACTCCGCAGGCTGAAGACTAGTAGGGCGATGCCGAGCAGGAAGAAGAGGGCAATGGGTGCCAGAAACCACAAGCCACGGAGCAGCTCGTGGAAGGCGGGGATGGCGAGGAGGCAGATGATGATAACGAAGACCGCCACCAGCGCCCAGAAGGTAGGCCAGCGCAGTTTGTCGCTCAACCCAGCTTCCCCTTCTTACGACTGGGTGGCTTGACCTTGCCCAGCTTTTTTACCGCCTGGCTCGACCTGAAGCGGTTCTGGTTGACAAAGCCGCGCGTCCGGTTCAAGGGTTACTCCTTAAGTTTAAGCGGCTATATTTATCTCTTTCTAAGAGGAGAGCACCTAGTCGGGGGCCGGCGCGGTGGACTGTGGGAACGGCATAGTGGACTGGGGCATCTCCTCGGCCTCAAGCGCCTCCGGGGGCAGTTCGATAGAGACGGGCTGGTTGTAGTCATAGAAGTTCATATTCAATTCGACGTCTATGGTCATCTTGTCGAAATCACCACCGGTGGCGGCATCCCCGGCACCCACTTCCATGACTATTTTAATCTCCATCTTCATGGGCAGGTAGCTATCCTGGGCCAGCCACTCTTTAACCGACAGCTCCTTAAACATGTCAGTCAGGTCTAACTGGCCGAGGTCCATAAGGTCCATACCCATGCCAGATGTCTCCTGGGCCAACATGTCGCTCAATATTCCCATATCCGGTTTTATATCGAAAACGTAGCACTCGACGCCGTTTACCGTCTCGCTGCCCAGAGACTTGACCTCAACGGCTCCCTCCCACAGCGCCAATTGCTGCTCAAGGGGGTCCGGCTGCTGCCACATCTCCTCGTCAGCCCTCATCTTCATCCATTGTTCGCCATAGCCGGGGACATCCATGCCGACGTACATCCAGTCGTCAACGAAATAGATTTCGGCAGATATGTTTTGTTCACCCTCATCCGGGATGTCCATCGTCATATCCATCGTCGCCTGCATTTCCTCATTTACCATGTCCATAACACCGGAGCCGACAACCGCTACCGTCATCGTACCCGGGTCAGACCCGCCAACCACCTTTATGCTCATCGGCACATCAATATCGAAGCTGACGGTTTCAGGCTCGGCCGAGGCGACATTGGCGATTATCTGGTCTATTTCCTCCTGAGTGAGTGCCCCACAGCCGACAAAGGCGACCAGGCTGAAAGACAGCACCAGCGCCAGGGAGAGCAGTAGTAACTTCTTTAATGTTGCTGACATTTTTCCCCTCCTTGTATAGGGATATAGGGCAATCATAGCATACAAAGGGGTTATGGGCAAAGATAGCCGGAGATTGCTTCGCCATGACGGTGGAGGGGGACTCCACCCCACCCCCCTTGTTAGCGAACGTTGTTTTGACCCACCCATTAGAAACTCTAAGCACGAAATCCTAAAATTTTAGAATTTAGATATTAGGATTTAGAATTTCCCGGTGGGGGAGAGAAGTCTATAGAGGTGACACCTCTGTAGGGTGGGTATTGGGTGGGAAGAAAAACCTCGGGGTGGGGGGATAAGGGACTTTAAGAGAGGTTACAACCTCTTTAGTAGGTTTGGGGAGGGAAAGATAAGGTGGGGTGGGAAAAAGAGAGGCTTAAAAGGGTTACTCACCTTTAGGGCGGGTTCTGGGAGGAAAGATGAGTTGGGGTGGGGCAAAGAGGGCTTAAGAAACGAAAATCCTAGCCGCCATCTCGGCCAGCTTCATTATGTAGCCGGGGATAATGCCCATCACCAGGACGCCGAAGCAGGAGAGGGCCAGCGCCACCCTCAAGGCTATCGAAGACGGCACCTTAGCCTGAGAAGCCGGCTTGCCCAGCCACATCACCTTGACCACCCGCAGATAGTAGTAGGCCGATATGACGCTGTTGATGACGGCGATAATGACCAGCCAGAGCAGATGTTGCTGTACCGCCCCGCTGAAGATATAGAACTTGGCCATAAAGCCGGCGGCGGGGGGCATACCGATAAGGGAGATAAGGCAGAGGGTCAAGGCCAGAGCCAGAAGAGGGGCTCTTTTGCCCATGCCGGAGTAGTCGGCAATCATATCGCTATCGACCTTGCCTGATATGGCAATGATGGCGGTAAAGGCGCCCAAATTGGTCAGGGCGTAGCTGGCCAGGAAGAAGAGCAGACCGCTTTGACCGGCAAAGGCCGAGGAATCGCTTATGACCGGGGAGACAAAGCCCACTGTGGCCAAGCCCACCATAAGGTAACCCGCCTGGGCGATGCTGGAGTAACCGAGCATACGCTTGATGTTGGTCTGGGTAAGGGCGATGATGTTGCCTACCGTCATGCCGACGGCGGCCAGGATGGCGAAGACCAGCCCCCAGTCGAGGCTGAGCCAGTGCGGAAGGCCGAAGGCGGAGAAGAAGACCCTTAATATTATGGCGAAGCCGGCCGCCTTGCTGGCTACGGAGAGGTAGGCGGTGATGGGGGTGGGGGCGCCTTCATAGACGTCGGGCACCCACATATGGAAGGGCACGGCGGCAATCTTGAAGCCGAAGCCAGCAATGATGAGCACAATGCCCACGATGAGCCCGGGGTTAGCCAGCCCACCGGATAGAGACATGCTTTGAATAGCCGTAGCGATATCGCCCAGCTGCGTCTGGCCGGTGAAGCCGAAGATAAGCGCCATGCCGAAGAGCAGTATCGCCGAAGCCACTGCGCCCAGCAGCAGGTATTTCAGGGCGGACTCGGTGGACTTGGGGTCTTTGAGGAAGCCGACCAAGATATAGAGCGATATGCTGGTAAGCTCTAAAGAGATATAGATTGATATGAGCTCGGTGGTAGCCGCCATGAGCATCATGCCCAGCGCCGAGATGAGCACCAGCGCGTAGTACTCCC
>DAOUMR010000150.1:0-2257 GCA_034409905.1 Dehalococcoidales bacterium
GCATCAACAAGGTTTTTGGTTGGTAGATTCAAAGTCTCCAATTTGCTTGAAATCAGATTTGAAGATCGTGTTTACAGGTTTTACTCTCTTTGGAAAAGATGTGGCGAAATTCAATCTATCTGAAATAGATTCGCCTGCCTGTCCTTTTCGGGCACCAGGTGCTTCATCGATTTCTCGGTATGTGTCGGTTCCTGGTTGACCTGTATCATGATAAAGGGCCGGTCTACCCGCTTAATGGTCCAGGGGCCATGGACGAAATCGGGCGGTATATAGGTCACGGTGGACTTGGTGATGATATGCTTCTCCATCTCCGGGCCCAGGCAAAGCTCGACTTCAGCGCCCAGGTCGTAGGGGTTATCGGGGTCGGTGCCGATGTGCATCAGGATTTCGGCGCTTTTATGTACGTGTGGGCCGTGGGAAATCTGGTCCCAGGAGCTCACCCCGAAGAGCTCGTCCGGGGAGGGGAATACCCAGTTAACCAGGTACCGGTTGCTCCCTTGAATTATATCGCCGTTAAGGTCGGCGATCATTTTGGCGGCCTCTCTGCCCGGAATAGGACCAGGGAAAAAGTATTTGCCGTATTTTGTGGCCATTGCTTTCCCCTTTCGCTTGATATTTTGGCTCTGGATTGATATTAAGGCACTGGTGGGTGACGGTGGTATAGAGATTCTAGGCCATTTAGACGCATATTACAATAGCCAAATTTGTTTTAACGTGGTAGAATACATAGGATTCCTATGTATATGCCGGGGGAGCTATGGAGCCGAGCGAGTTTATAAAGATAGCGTCCGTTCTGGTCTTCGCCTATCTTCTGGGCTCTCTGCCTACGGCGCTGATGGTCTCCAGGCGGTTTAAACACGTTGACATACGCACCATCGGCGACGGCAACATGGGGGCGCGCAATACCTTTCACACGATTGGGCCCAGGTTCGGCTTCCTGGTGGCCGTAATCGATTTCGCCAAGGGCGCATTGCCCGTTTTGCTGGCTTACCTGCTGGGCTTGGAGCTGGGCTGGCAGTTTCTGGCTGGGGCTCTGGCTATCCTGGGGCACGATTTCCCCGTTTTTGCCGGCTTTAGGGGCGGGCAGGGGACGGCCAGTACCTTCGGGACGATGTCGGTCTTGTTCCCTTTGCCGACTCTGGCTGGTTTGGTTTTTTACGGCGGGCTTTACTTGATTACGAGAAAATCGAACCTGAGTTGCAGTGTTGGCGGCGCCGTCATCGCGGCCATATTGGCGGTGAGCCAGCAGTGGCTTTTGTTAGCCTACGCGGTAGCCGTTTTTGTCTTTATCCCCGTCAAGCTTTTTGTGGACAGCCCCCGCCGCAAGGCTATCGAAATAGCTAAGAGCGGTCGTAGTTAACCGTTTTCTACTATTTGTCCTTGGCCAGCGCCTCCGCCAGCTCGCCGCTTCTCTTTTTGACCTCTTTGATGAAGCCGTCTCGCCCCAGCTTGAACCAGTAAGGCTCCCATTCCATCTCGTTGAGATTGTCTATCAGTCCGGGGAGCAGGTCGAAGGGGACGGTGATAATCAGCAGCCCTTCGGGGAGGACGCCGCGGGCTTTCATGCTGTAGCCGAGCCCGCTGACGGTCATATTCAGCTCGCCGTTGAGATAGGGGTGGGCGTATATCCAGGCGCAGGAGAGGCAGGTCGTCCCCTTAAAAGTCCACATCTTGCCGTTGGCGAAGCTGCTGGCCCTCAAGATAACCTCGGCCTGGGCGGGATTGGCGGTGATAATCAAAAAGTCGGGGTCGGCGGCGAGCTTATCAAACGGGGCGTGGATGATGTATTTCACCGAGTCCTTGGGCATCAGCGGGATGTAATCATAGACACGGCGGTTGGCACCGGGGTTTTTGAACATAGAGAACATCGAGCCCAGCTGCCCGCTGTACATCATGGGGGGAAAATCGACCATGCCCACGACGTGCTCGCCGCACTGGACATTCTCTTTCGTGGCGTAGAAGGGGGGGCTGGTCTGGGCGGCGGCGAACATCTCGCAGATAGCCAGACTTTTATCCAGCGGCTTAATACCCTTCGGTCTGGTCAGCGAGTATTTAACGCCGACGGGCTTTCTGGCGAACTTGAACTTTTCGAATATGGAGTAGTCGAGCATCGTCGAAAAACCTCCTTTTCTTAACTCTGGCGTATTTTCTGCCTCAGGTCGTTGAAGAGTTTATCAACGCGTTTTTTGTGTTCTTCGCCGGTGATTTCATCGGAGAGCAGCTTCCAGCTCATGTTGCGCATGTTTTTCAGGGTTTC
>DAOUMR010000151.1:0-22560 GCA_034409905.1 Dehalococcoidales bacterium
ATAGGCGGTCATGCCCTCGGCGGCCGTCTCCAGCGAAATCCAATTCTTGACCCTGGGCAGGCGTCCTTTAAGGGCATTGGCGACCTCAATCAGCTCCTTGCCGACAAAGATGGTTTCGGTTTCGGAGTAGTTGATGAGGTACTCAAGCTCGTCCTTGCCCAGTCTGGGGTTAAAGGGCGAGGCGATGTAGCCCGCCTTCATGGTCAGCCCGTAGAGCTCGACGAACTCCAGGCAGCTCCAGGAAAGGATGCCGAGCACGTCCCCCTTCTTTACCCCCATCTTGCTTAAGCCCCTAATTATCTTGTTGATTCGGCTGTTGTAGTCGGCGAAGGTTATCCGTTTTTTTTCATAGACGAAGGCTTCGTCGTTGGGGTGGAGAAGGGCGTTTCTATAGATTATATCGGCCCAGGTGCCGACATTATAGCGTGATAGCTTCTTGAGCAAAGGGCGTTTCGACATGAGTTGCTTCCTCCTAAATCAGACTTTAAGCGCTAGGCTGCCGTTGGATAGTTATATAGTCTGCCGTATAAAATGAACGATTCTGGAACCGAAGAACTAGCAACATACTAAACCGTAAGGCGTTTAACTGTCAATCTCCGATGACGCCTGAAATGCCGACGGGAGAGCCAGAGCCTTGAAATGTGGCTTGTCTTCAAGTATAATCCTGCTCGAGTAAAGCCCGCTTTAGCTTGCGGTTTTATTTCGAAATATGATTATTCAGAGCGATTTTGACGGCACCATTACCGAGGAAGATGTCAGTTTTGCCCTGCTCGACGCCTTCGCTGAAGGCGACTGGCGCCAGCTCTACCAGCGGTACCGGCAGAGCAAGATGACGGTGGGCGACTTTAACACCAAGGCCTTCGCCATGGTCAAGGCCAGCCGCGACGAGCTGCTTAGGGTCGCCCGCGAACAAGTCAAGCTACGCGAGGGTCTGCGCAACCTGGTGAACTTCTGCCAGGAAAGGGGCTTTCGCTTCCTGATAGTCAGCAACGGGCTCGATTTCTACATCAAGGCGATTTTAGAAGACGTGGGCCTGGGTAACATCGAGGTCTATGCCGCCCGCACCGAGTTCAGCCCCGAGGGGCTCAAGGTGAACTATATCGGCCCCGAGGGCGCGGTGCTCAAGAAGGGTTTCAAGGAGGCTTACACCAAGCTCTTCCTCACTCAGGGCTACCAGGTGGTCTGCATTGGTAACGGCCCCTCGGATTATTATCCCGCGGCGCTGGCCCAGCACGTCTTCGCCCGCGACGGACTGGCGGACATCTGCAAAGAAAAGAAGCTGAAGTACCAGCCCTTCGGCGACCTCAACGACGTCGTCCGGGGCTTAGAGAAGCTCTAGGCTTCTATTCCCACAGTTTTTCCAGGTCTTCCGTTTCCGCTTTGCCCTTTTCGGTGAATTCTTTATAAGACTGCGCCGAGCCGTATTCGCGGGGCTGGAAAGCCACCGGCATGGGCACGGCGTGGCCGAAGACGAGCGCCTGCCTCTTGGCGGCGAGCTTGGCCAAGACCGCTTTAAGCTCATTTCGTCCCGAAACGCCGGCGAGTACGCTGTCGATATCGCGCTCGTTATCGAGCAGGCAGGTTATCTTGGTGCCCATCTGCGACATGACCTCGCTATCAATGCCGCTGGGCCTCTGGTCGATAACGAGCAGGGTGACGTTGTACTTTCTCATCTCGCGGGCGATGGTGCTGAAGATGGTCTGGCTGGCGGCCTCGGGGTTGAGGAACTTGTGGGCTTCCTCGATGGTGATGACCAGCGGTGTGGGCTTGGTGCTCTCCTCGGCCATGGCTTTTTCCACCCTCTCCTGGTACTGGGCGTAGATGCGCCGGGAGAGCATGTTGGCCACCAGGATATAGGCGGTGATGTCGCGGTAGCGCCCGAACTCCAAAACGACATTGGTGCCGCGGTCGAGGTGTTCCAGTATAGCCTTGACGGCGTTGGCCGGGGGCTTGGGCTCGATAAAGGGCAGGCGCTGTATGGTCGCCAGCCCCCGCCGCAGGTTCTGGAAGGTGCTTTCATGGATGTCGAGCTCGTCGAGCAGCGTCTTAGTCTCTTCGGCTTCCCTCATCTCCAGCGTCTGGCCCAGCCAGCCCTTGCCGAAGCGCCGCCGCAGGCGATAGACCGCCTCCGTGGCCTGCTCGGTGAGGTTCAATGTCTGGCGCAGCAGGGCTATGTCGGCGGGCTCAATCTCGTCGTAGCCGATTTTGACCACAAAGTCAGTCTTTACCTGGCGGTGACGTGAGTTCTCCTCATCCAGCGTGAATACCGCCACCTTTGAGGGAAAAAGCTGCTTCAACGCCTTGACCGGGGAGCCCCCCTCCCGCGTCCCCGCCCAGCCGTATTCGTTGTGCATATCGAAGACCAGGTTGACCGCCTGGCTCTTTTGCAGCATGCCGATAAGCAGAATGCGCGTCAGGAAGGTCTTGCCCGTGCCGCTCTTACCGAAGATGCCGTTGGAGCGCTTGACGAACTCCTCCAGGTCGAGGCAGAGCTTGGTCTCCATGTCCAGCGGGTTGCCGATAAAGAACCTCTTGGCGTCCTCGGTGCCGAAGACGAGCTCAACGTCCCGCTCCGAGGCCAGGTTGACCACGGAGAAGTGGCTGGGCACGGTCTTTACCGGCTGGGGTCCTTCGAGCAGGCTCTCGGCGTCGCCGCCGATGACCAATGTGGGGCTAACGTGAATTGTGCCGAAGGTGCTGGTCCCGGCTAAGACCTCGGCGATGAAGGGGTCGGTGATGTCGGGCGGGGTCAGCGAAAGCCTGGGGTCGGTCATGCCCAGGCTGACCTCGCTTATCATGCCGAAGAAGCGCCGCTTTTGCCCCTCGATGGTGACGAAGCGCCCCACCGCCACATCCTCAATGGAGACCGAGCTATCCAGCTTGACCTCGACCCCCTTGCCCAGCGAGCCAGAGACGACGATGCCCAATTTTCGAAGTGGCCTTTCCTGTGTCACGATGTTAGCCTCTTTCGCTTTTTCCTCTTACCTAAAGGAATAACTCCGGTTGATATCAGCAATAAAACGCTCCCGGCGACAAAGCAGATGGTAATGGCGATGAAGAAATTATCGGGGCTCGGCTCTATGGACGGGTTTATAGCCCAGAGTAGAAGGTAAAACAGGGCCATAAGGGATAGAGCCCCGGCGGTGAAGGCGCCGTAAAGGGGCCACCGCCAGGCTATAAAGGTGACGATGATAGCCGGCAGGACTTTTATACAGAAAAGGTAAACATCAAAATAGAAGCGTTGTTCCACAGTGTGCAGGAAGGGATAGGCTATGACGCTACCGATGGCGATGATTACTCCCAGGAGCATCACCGCCAGTCCTATCTTGCCTAGTTTCGACATCATATTATCAAGCCCACTATGAAAGGGGATTCAATCTCCCCAGTATGACGTTCAAGCTGTTGAGGTTGCCGCTGAGCAAAATAGCCAGTTCCTTGCCCGCCGCCACCAGAAAGGCGCGGGGGTCGGAGTGCGCCCGGCTCATCTGGCGCAGCGCGGCGCCGACCAGTTCTTCGGTAGGAACGGGCAGGTTGGCGTTGAGCAATATATTTAAGAAGTCGAAGGACTTGCCGAACTCCTTGACCTCTTGGGGTGTGCACTGATAGACGAAGCTGTGGATGCGGGCGGGCTGGGGAGGCAAGCGCTGGTAAAGCTTGCCATCCTCTTTGTGTCCCACCACCACCGCCCCGAACTCACTCCGCAGTAGCTTGGCCAGCTGCGGGCTGGAGCGGTAGATATCTTCTTCGTTTTTTTCGTCCTTGCCGCGGGCGATGGGCTTACGCCCTGGCTCCAGGCTGGTGGTGGCGGCGCTGGCGACGATGGCGTAGAGCTCGAGAGGCGAATTACCGGTCTTGACCAGGCTGCCCAGCGGCGGTATCTGGTAAAGCTCGTAGCACTGGGCGCTGAAGCCCGTGGTGCTGGCTTCGATTACCTCGCCGACTCTTTCGCTTTCAGTCATTACTTCCTCTCATTTGGGCAAAGCCTTCTTGCCCACCAGCTTTTGTGTGGTGTACCAGCCCTGGACGGCCTCGACCACCTCTTCGGGCTGGTCGCAGACAATAAGCAGGTCGAGGTCTTTCTCGGAGATACAGCCCTTATCCAGCACCGAGCTTTTCAGCCAGTCGAGAAATCCCTTCCAATATTGGCTGTCGAAGAGTATCACCGGGAAGGGTTTTATCTTGCGGGTCTGTATCAGGTTCAGCACCTCGGTCAGCTCGTCGAGCGTGCCTAAGCCCCCGGGGGTGATGACGAAGGCGGAGGCGTACTTTACCAGCATCACCTTGCGGGCGAAGAAGTGGTGAAAGATTATGGACTTGGTGGTGTAAACGTTGCTGGCCTGCTCATGGGGCAGTTCGATAGTCAGCCCCACCGATTCCACCCCGGCCCTGAGCGCGCCCTTGTTGGCCGCCTCCATCGCCCCCGGCCCCCCGCCCGTTACGATAGCAAAGCCCAGCTTTCCCAGCTGGTAGGCGATTTCCTCGGTCTGGGCGTAGAGCTTGTCGTCGGCTTTGAGGCGGGACGAGCCGTAGATGGTTACCGCCGGCTCGATGCCGGTGAGGGTGTCAAAGCCCTCCACCAGCTCGCCGATGATGCGGAACATCCGCCACGATTCTTCCTTGGCTAGCTCGTTGATTTCATATTCGTTGGACATATCGTCCTCCTGAAGTGCCCCCATCCCTTCAAAGTTTCAGGAATTCGTCCACGTTCAGTCCGGCTTGACGTAGGATAGCGCGCAGCGTTCCTTCGGGAAGATTACCGGGATGGTGAGGCACGGTGGTGCGGGCGTGGGTTTCAGGGTGCCACCATATTTCGTGGCTTCCCTTCGCCTGGCGGTCAAAAACGAAACCAGCCTGCCTTAGCCGCCGAATCACCTCGTCAGCGCTGAAGCCGGCGAGCCTTCCCATCAGGATATGCTCACCGGGATGCGGACTTCGCCATTGACCGGGGTTGCTTCCCGCAGCGCCGGCGGCAGTTCGTCTCCATGCTCGTAATAGGACTGGATGAGCTTGCGGGCTACATCCTGCGCAATCTCAAGTGCCTCAGCCGCCGTCCGCCCTTGCGCCACCAGCCCGGGCAACTCCTCGCTGGTGGCTAAAAATCCACCCTCCGGCAGTTCTTCTATGTGAATGGCTAAAAGTATCTCTTTCATACCTTCACCTCCGCCAGTTTCATGGTATCATCTTATACAGGCAGGCTTCAATAACCCCTTTTGTACGGGCTATTTCTTCGTGGCGGCCTGTTGTGCCCCTTTTTGCTCCTTCGCCTTCTTGGGCTTCTTTACGTTCCTTCTGCCTTTACTTCCCATGATTTTCCTCCTGCTATTTTGAGTATACTGCTAGGTAGCTCAAGGTAATAAGGAGAAATCCCCAGTTACTATAAATTCAACCCCTTCAGCATCTAAGCAATACCATTTTACTTGCCAACCCTCTAACTCCCTTGCGCTCGGCTGAACCCTATCAAACTCAATGCCTGTAAAAAACAACTTACCAGCAGCAAGTTGCTCATCTTTCCAGAGTTCAGGTAAATCTGACCTGCCCAAAGTGAAACAAATATAATAGTCGTCATCCGTAGCCGATATTGGTAAGGTAAAGGCGACACCCCCGTCTTCATCAAGAAACTCTATCTTGGTAACTGTTATCGCTTGGGTTGATCCGTTAAAGAGGGTAGTATTAAGTCGCGTGACCCAATTATAGTCAGCGCTGCTAAACCCTCCTATTATGAACGGGAAAAGCCTTGCCGAGAATAAACCATGAGGGGTTAGAGTGGTGAAAACATAATCGTTAGATAAGGCCTGATTTCCATCTTCATCTATTGCACATATTCTAAAATGATAAGTGGTTTTGGGCTTTAACTCAGTGAGTATCACGCGCCCCCAATCGGTAGCATCTTTCCACACTGTGTCAGACGTGACTAAACCATAGGCATTACTTGTTCCATATTCTACCTTGAAGGTTGCCGGTTCATTTGTGTCCCATTGTATAGTGGCCGTTGATTCCAAAATATCGTAAATCTCCACTTCTGAAAATACTGGAGAGGGGAGTTCCTTGAAGTGAGCAATGACACTTTTGTCCGAGTCAATAACTATGTTAATAGTGGACGAGGAACCTGAAACGTCACCCTCCCAATAATCAAAGGTGTAACCACTGCTGGGGATAGCGGTCAGCGCTACCTGAGTATTTGGTTCGTACTCATCACTTGGACAAGATACGAACCCCCCTTCTGGGGGGCTGATATTGATGTTGAGAGTACAAGTTTGCTGTTCAGTCGTTGGAGAACTACAAGCACCCAACAAAAGAATTCCAATAACCATAATTACTAAAAATATTCGTTTCATTGCTTCTCCTCTTTAGTTCCTATTGTTATTCTCCTTCTTGAGTGCTATTGTTGTGCGGTTTAATCTCATAATGAAGAGCAAGCTCCTATAATTGTAAGCTCAACCCCATTGGCATCTAAGCAATACCACTTTACCTGCCAGTCCTCTATTTCCTCTGTAGAGGGTGGAATCTGAAAGCTAATGCTCGCTGAGAGCGATGTACCAGCATCAGCTTGCCCGTTTCCCCAAGTCTCCACTATATCCGACTTTGACATGGTAAAAGCAACATCACCGTGCTCATCAAAAATCTCCACTTTGGTCACTGTTATCGTCTGGGATGAGCCATTGAAGAGGCCAAAACTAAGTTGATGAACATAACCTCCAATCGTCATTGCTGGGTAGAGTATTGCTGAGAGAAGTTCCTCAGTGGTTTTAGTTGTAAAAGTGTAATCATCAGATACAACCTCATTACCAGCCCCGTCTTTCGACTTTATCCTGCAATGATATGTTGTCTTAGACTCAAGATTACTTAAGGTGACATTGTGACTCGTGACCAGTTCCTCATCCAGTGGCGTGGTTGTGCCATAGGCATTAGTTTGGCCATAGTCCACTTGGCTGGTAGCAGCTTCATCGGTTACCCAGTTTATAGTGGCGTCTGATTCCGTAATGTTAGAAATGTCCACCTCTGAAATCACTGGAGGGGTTGTATCAATGAAATGAGCAGTGATGCTCTTATCCGAATCCATAGTAATGCTGATAGCAGTTGCAGAACCTGAAGCATCGCCATCCCAATAATCAAAGGTATAACCACTGGCAGCGGTAACGCTAAGTGTTACTTGGGTACCCTCTTCATACTGACCGCTCGAAGGCGATACAGAGCCTGCTCCCGAAGGGTTGACACTTATGCTAAGGTTATAGGTAGTGGGGGTAGGTTCCTCAGCCGGTGGAGCTTCAGCTTCTGGTGCTGTGGTTGGTGCATCACAAGCACCCAACAAAAGAACCCCAATAACAAGAACTGGTAATAGTATTCGTTTCATTTCAACCTCCTTTCCCCTAACAGGGAATCCAAGAGAGCGCTCCCCTCTCATTCTATCACACCTATATCCGTTTAGGATTTAGATATTAGAATTTAGAGTTTTCCCCATCACACCCACCTCGTCCGTTTGCTGAAACTCTTGGCGGAGGTAGGGGTGGGCAAGTGCTCGCCAATCAATAAAGATTCCACCAGCTGCCAGAAGTTTTCCCTATCGGCACCAGTGACCACCGCCTGCTCGTGGGCTTCACTCAACGCTACGGGATAGCCCTGCCCCCGACGGCACTGGTCCAAGACCAGCCCGTGCGTCAGGTCGAGCAAGTCCTTGCTTTGCGCCACCCACTGCGGAATCTCCACCCGCGCTATCTCGCCGTCCGTCCTCAAATAAAAGAAATAGACCCAGTGCCCGCCGTAGTGGTCTCTGACTATCTTCGACTGGCTGGAAAAGAGCGCCGAGCGCTCGCCTTCGGCTAGGGTAGCGCTAAAAATCTCCCTATCTTGCACTCCAGCCACCGCCTCGCATTCCCTCGATTTGCATTCCCCGCAGAGCTTGTCGCTATCAATAACATCATGAGGGCAGAGCGCCACCCGCAGGGCGTTGACGACGTCGGTTGAGCGCGGAAAGCTGATATAGCTGGCTAAAGCCAGCCGCCTTTCGGCGTTGAGCCTCCTTATCTCCTCAAGGTGGCGGAGAAAGCCCTTGGTCAAGAGCGCCTCGGTGACGAAGTCGGGGTAGGTCTGCCCGGTCAGGCCCCAGAGAATCAAAGAGCCGTCAACCAGCGCCAGCGCCGAGCTGTCTTTGGGTAATTCTTTGGCTAATGCCGCCAGGCGTTGGCACTCGTCAACGGCGCGCTTGATGCCCAGCAGGGGACCCTCTATGGGCTGCGCCCGGCCGCCGTTGGCGGGGGCGATGACCAGCTCCTCATCACCGAAATAGAGCGCGGGAAAGCTATCTAAAAATGCCTCTGGATTTTCACCGTAGCCCAGAACCACGGCGCCGATGTTGATTAAATAGCATCGGGTCGACTGGTGGCGGTCAACATCAATATGAGAGCCGTCGGTAGCCAGGACCGAAAACTCCGGGGGGAGGGGTGGGGCTTTATAGCGGGGGTTAAGTCCGTCAACCAAGCCCGCTACCAGCCAGGTGGTCTGGCTGGAGTCTATTTTCTTCTTTAAGCCTTCGGTATCAAGAGACTTATCGTTGAGGGCGTCCAGCGCTTGTTGCAGGCGTCTCTGTCTTTGCTCGCCGCTGGCTTTCAGCCTGGCGACCATGTTGCCTACCTGCGCCGCCACCTTGGTCAAATCCAAGGACATTTTTGGCTCTGGTTACCTCAATATCCCCTTGACGATAACGTCCACCGCCTTGTCCTCGTCCAGCCCCCGCGCCATCAGCGTCTCGACCTGCTTGCGGTCGATGCTGCCGATAGCCGCCTCGTGGGTCACCTTGGCCTTGTCGTTGGTCACCGAGACGATGGGTATCGCCTTGGCCACGGCCTCGGTGCCATTGACCAGTTCCATGCAGTCAACGTGACCGCGGGCATAGGGGGCGTTGCCGTATGTTTCGCCCCTGACCTCAGCCTTAGCCCTGTCGCCCAGCACCAGGCGGCTCTTGGCCAGGCCCCGGGCGCCGGCGCCGTTGAGGTGAATTTTCTCCCATATCTTGATGTCGTCGTTGCCCTTGCCGTAGGCTTTCACCGTCAGCTCGGCGACTGCTTTTTCCAGGCAGGTGACCTCGAAATCATAGTCCAGCTTGCCCACCATCCCCTGACTCAGGGCAAAGGTGCTCTGCCAGACGCCGCCCTTATTTACCTTAACCTTGGCCTTGGGGATGACCTCGATGCCGCCCGACTCGCCGTGATAGTGTGTCTCCTTGTAGTCAAAGCGGGCGCCCGCGCCAATCTCGATGTCGGCGTCCATCTTGTGGATGACCTTGACGGCGTTAGGAAAGATGCAGTGGGCGATGACAGCCACCTCGCTGTTATCTCTGGCGTCTACCTTCATGATGATTTCCTGAAGGCCCTCTTTGGGCAGGAGGCCAAAGCAGAGGTGGACGGGGCGGGGAATCTTGGCGCCCTCTTCTACGGTGAGCTTGACGCTGACCCCGCTTTTGGTCTCTTTGGTCTCTATTTTTAGGCCCTCGATGGCGTCATTAGCCAGCACCCTGTTTTCGTGCACGACCAGCTTGGCCACGTCCTTGGTCTCAAGAACGCGCTTGTCGCCGCCCGCCTTCTCGTAGGCGTCAATCATCCCCTGGTATTCTTTTTCCACTGAGTAGATAGTCATATTACCTCTAGTAAGCCGGCTCGTTGATGTGGGGGCAGGTCAGGCAGTTGTTCTTAAACCACTGGCTTGTTTCCGCGGGCGGGCCCGTCCTGATTATGGTGCCGGCGCATAATATCGAAACCCGGTGGGCTATTCCAGTCACCGTTTCGCTGTGGGTGATGAGTAAGACCGAAGAGCCCTGCTTGTTCATCTCGATGATGCCGTTGAGCAGCAGGGGCAGGGCGACGATGTCTATGCCCGAGTCGGGCTCGTCGAGTATGGCCAGCTTGGGGTGCATGGCCAGCACCGAGGCCAGCTCAATCCTTTTCCGCTCGCCGCCGCTCAAGGTGGCGTCGATGTCCCTGGCCATGTATTGCGCCGGCTCCAGCCCTACCATTAATAGATAGCGCTCGAGCTGGTCGGCCTGGCCGTTATGGCGGCTCAAAGCCAGGTAGTCCCTTACCGTCAGCCCCTCCACCCGCGCCGGCTCCTGCCAGGCGAGGGTTATGCCCCGCTTTGCCCTTTCCGAGACGGAAAGTCCGCTGATGTCCTTCCCCTCAAAGGTCATCCTGCCCGCGGTGGGCTTGTAGTTGTTCGTCCCCATTATCAGGTTGGCGACGGTGGTCTTGCCCGTGCCGTTTTCGCCCAGGATGCCGTGGATTTCGCCCTTGTCAACGTGCAGGGAGAAGTCGTTGATTATCGGTTTGCCGTTTAACGTTAGCTGAAGCTTTTGCACATCCAGCATGCGTCACCTCCGACCACTGTCAAAAAGTATAACCCATCGGGGGGATAAACTCAATCGTACGTTTCTCGTCCCACCTTGTTTAGCGGAAGTCTTTCTGACCCGCCCTGCCCACCCTTAGAGGGGATTCTCCCTCTAGAATTCCTTCTGGGGTTACACCTCCCCACTCCAAAATAAGAGATATATAAGGGTCAAACCCTTGTAGGGTGGGCATTGGGTGGGTCAAACCAACGTACGCTAACAAGGCAGGGGGATTAAGGGGGATTTTACGACTAAAAAAGCCCTCAGAAACTGAGGGCTTTGGCTTGGATTTTTAAACCTTTATATCACTGAGTGGTTAAAGTAACCGAGCCGTGGGGAGCCGTAGTGCCGTTTTGCGTTACGACTTCCCCTTTACTATTAACTATCTGCACGTTCATAGTACCAAACTCGCCAGTCTTCTGGAAGGAACAGAAGATAACGGAACCACGGGGGGCGGTTACTTTGTATTCGGCGGGCACTGTAGCCGCAGCAATAGTTCGTGATGCCGTCTCACCACCTTTAGTTACCGCTCCGAAGCTGCCCGAAAACTCTGTCCCGGTGTTACCCGAGACTTTGATTATATAGACCTGAGACCCGCCGCAACCCACCAGGGCGATTACGCAAACGAGAAGAAGAACCAGGAATAGCTTCTTTTTCATAGTTGCTCCGTTTCGGTCATTGTATCACCGCTTTAATCCCTTGACAACTTCGCTGGAGCTAAAGCGCATCGATAGTTAGGGCGGGTGGGGAAAGATATAAAACGGGGGTGGGGCGTATCCTGAATAAGAGATATATAAGGGTCTAACCCTTGTAGGGTGGGTATTGGGTGGGACAACAATACCTCCGCTAAACAAGATGGGGTGGGGAAAAGAGAGGCTGGATTCCCCCCTTCGCGGGAATGACGGAGGAAAGCAGTAACAAAGTGGGGGAGGGGAAAGAAGAACCTGGGGTCAACCTTTGCTCATCGCGCTTACATCTGCTATCATCAGGCCATGGCAACGGGCTATGTCTATCACCCCATCTATCTTAAGCACGACACGGGCCAGCACGTTGAGGTCGCCGCCCGCCTGGAGGCGGTTATCTCTTACCTGGAAAAGACGGGGCTGAAATCAAAGCTGACCCTCATTGAACCCCGCCCCGCCACCGTTGACGAGATAGCCCTCGTCCACCAGAGGCACTATATCAAAGAGATTGAAGAGACGGCGCAGAGGGGTGGCGGCTGGCTCGACCCCGATACGGTGATGTCGCCCGACTCCTACCAGGCGGCGCTCTATGCCGCCGGCGGCGTTATCCGCGCCACTGAGGTGGTGATGGGTGGGGAGGTGTCCAGCGCCTTCGCTCTGGTCAGACCCCCGGGCCACCATGCCACCGCCGGCTATGCCCAGGGCTTCTGCCTCTTTAACAACATCGCCATCGCCGCCAAATACGCCCTGGAAAAATACAGACTGGAACGAGTCCTCATCGTCGATTTCGATGTCCACCACGGCAACGGCACGCAGGGGACTTTTTACGATAACCCCCACGTGATGTATATCTCCACCCACGAGTACCCCTTTTATCCGGGGACGGGGGCTATCAACGAGACCGGCAGTGGGGAGGGGAGGGGGACCAACCTTAACATACCGCTGCCCGCAGGCTGCGGCGACCAAGAATACCTTAAGGTCTTCGAGCAGATTGTTGTCCCCGCCGCCCGCCGCTTTAACCCCCAGCTCATCCTGGTCTCGGTGGGCTATGACGGCCACTGGGCCGACCCGCTGGCTATGATGAATTTGAGCGTCGGCGGCTACGCCAAAATGACGGGGATTATCAAGGGGCTGGCCGACGAGCTTTGTGACGGGCGTCTGGCGCTGACGCTGGAGGGGGGCTACAACCTCGAAGCCTTAGCCGCCTCGGTAAAAGCCACCTTCGACGCCTTAATGGGCAATACCTTCGAGGCCCTCAAGGACGTGCCGTCGCGCCGCTTTGAGCCGCCGAACATAGATAGCCTGATAGCGGAGATAAAGAAAATACACGGGCTCGGCTAGATGCGCTGGCAGATGTCGGGGGTGAGGGAGCACTGCTCACAGTTGCCGTCGCAGGGCTCGATGTGGATGGTGACGTTGGCGTCGGCAAGCTCGGCTTCTATTTCCTGCTCCAGCTCGTCGCACAATTTATGCGCTTTTTCCACGCTGACATCCTTGGGCAGCACCAGGTGAAAGTCGATGTAGCGCTGGCTCCCCGCCTTGCGGGTGCGTATCTTGTGGAAGCTCACCATTTGCCCGCTGTGCTTAGCCAGGCAGGCGATTAGCTTCCTCTCCTCAGCGCGGGGCAACCTGGTGTCAAGCAAGCCGCCAAAGGACTTTTTCATGGACAGGAAAGCGGTGCGGAAGATTAATACCGCCACCAGCAGGGCGACGATGGAGTCCAGTATTTTAATTCCGGTAAACTGGACTAAAATCAGCCCCACCAGCACCGCCGCCGAGCTTAAGACGTCAGCCAGCAGGTCGCGGGCGGTGGCTTCCAGGGCTACGGAGTCGGTCCTTCGGGCTACCCTCATCGCGTACCAGGAAACGGCTGTGTTGATAACGATAGCCGCCGCCGTCACGTAGATGCCCACGGTAATCAGCTCCAGGGTGGCACCGCTGATTAGGCGGGTGATGGCCTGGTAGGCGATGGTGCCCCCGGCGATAAATATCAGGGCGGCGATGACCACGCCGGCGACATTCTCCGCCTTGCCGTGGCCGAAGGGGTGCTGCCGGTCGGGGGGCTTGCCAGCAATCCTGATGCCGATGTAGCCGACAATCGCCCCCGCCAGGTCGATGGCGCTGTGGATGGCGTCGGCCCTGATGGCGATGCTGCCGGTGACGATGCTAGCCACGACCTTCATCGCTATCAGGAAGCTAACGGCGAAGATAGACAGCTTGGCCGCGTTCTCCTTGGTGGCCAGCATAGCTTTACGCCTCTTTGGCTTTAGTTTGGGGCAACAGGATGAGCCGCCCCCACTCCCCCCTCTCCCAGATGATGAGCAGGTTGGGGGCGATGCAGATTGAATCGAAGGTTCCGGCGATGATGCCGATGAGCAGAATAATGGCGAAGTTCTGGATAGTCGAGCCGACGAAGAGCAGCAGGGCTAAGACCACAATCATGGTGGTCAGGCTGGTGTTCACCTGGCGACTCATGGTCTCGACGATGCTGTTGTTGACCACCATCTCGAAGTTGACGCTGATACCCCGCTTCAGGTTCTCCCTTATGCGGTCGAAGACGACCACGATATTGTTGACGCTGTAACCGATGATAGCCAGGATGCCGGTGATGAACATCAGGTTTATTTCCCAGCCCAGTATGGCCCCCAGGATGGAGAAGACCCCCAGCACCACCACCACGTCGTGCACCAGGGCGATTACGGCGCAGACGCCGTAGTGGAAGGGCTTGGGCATCTTGCGGAAGGCCCAGGTGATGTAGAGCAATATGCCCACGGCGGCTACAGCCACGGCGATAATGGCATTGTTCAGGGTCTCCGCCGCCACCATGGGCGAAACCGAGTAGAACTCCCGCTCGGTAGCGGTACCGAACTTGGCGCTTAAGGCGTCCTCCAGCCCCGTTTTTTCCTCCCCGCTCAGCTCCTGGGTGCGGACAATGAAATCGCCCTCACCGGTACGCTGGATAATGACACCGGTATAGCCCAGCTCCGTCATCGCCTGCTCCAGCTCCGACTGCGTCACCTCCTGCTCGAAGCTGATGGTGAGGATAGAGCCGCTGCTGAATTCGACGCCCGGTTTAAGCCCGAAGACCACCAGGGCGATAATGCTAATCAGAATGACTATCTCCGAGATAATCAGGAACAGAGTCCTCTTGCCGGCGATATTGAACATTATTTTCTCTCCCGATGAGCGCTAAACAGTGCTGTCTTCTTAGCCAGGCGCGTGCCCACGAAAAGTTTGAGCAGGGCGCGGGTGACCACGATGGCGGTAAACATGCTCACCGCCACGCCGATGAACAGGGTCAGGGCAAAGCCCATCACCGGGGCGCTGGCGATAATGCTGCTGCCCAGCCAGTAGAGAATGGCGCAGACAATAAAGGTGGTTATGTTGCTGTCCCTGATGGCGGTCCAGGCGCGGCTGAAACCGGCATCAATAGCCGCCCCCAGCGTTCTGCCCATGGCGAACTCCTCCTTCATACGCTCAAAGATAAGCACGTTGGCATCAACCGCCATACCGATGGACAGGACAAAACCCCCGATGCCGGCCAGGGTCAGGGTGACCGGAATCAGCTTGAATATGGCCAGCACCAGCGCTCCGTAAAAGACCAGCGCCAGGCTGGATAAAAATCCGGCCAGGCGGTAGTAGATAGTCATAAAGAGCATGACCAGTATGATGCCGATTACCCCCGCCTTGAGGCTCATATCGACGAAATCGGCGCCCAGTATCGGCGAAACCGTCTGGTCATAGAGTATGGTAAGGGGCACGGGCAGGCGCCCGAAGTTCAGCTGGTTGGAGAGGCGGGTGGCTTCGTCCAGGCTTAAGCCCTCAATCTGCCCCCGGTCGCTGATAACGGCCTGGACGGTGGGGGCGATGGGTAGCCCCTCATCCCCCAGCAGGGCATCCTCGCCGTCAAAGATAGCCAGCGGCTCGCCGATAAGCCGTCCCGTGACCTGTTCCGAAAGCTGGGCGCCCGTTTCATCCCATTCGAAAACGAGCAGCAGCCGCCCCAGGTCGTCGCGGGCGACATAGGTATTCTCCTTAAAGTAGCGGCTGGTCAGCTCCAGCTCCTGGCCGTTGATTTCCCCCGTGGCCGGCTTCCAGCGGCCCAGAGCGTTTTCCCACCTTGCCTCCTCGTCATCGGCGGCTAGTTCCCCGAATTCCAGCAGGTCGACCCGCGCCAGCCTTTCCTTCTCCTTGTCGGTGATGCTGATGCCGGGCAGCTCGACCAGGATACGGTCCTCACCCTGCCTCTGGATAAGGGGCTCGGTCACCCCCAGCGGGTTGATGCGGTTGCTGATGATTTCCTTAGCCCCCTCCATGGCGCTGTCCTGGTCTTCTGCGGCTATTCCGGAGAGGTCGGCTTGATAGACGATGTGAATGCCGCCCTGAAGGTCTAGGCCCATCCTCATTTCCTCTCTGCCGAAGAGTGGGTAGGCCAGGGTGCAAACGGCAAAGGCGAAGATGGCCAGCAAAATCACCAGGACGGTGATGTTTCCTCTAGTCATATCTTTTCACGCTACCTCACCAGGCTTATTAACCATATATCTTAACAGAGTGTCTTCTCGGTTGCCAGTCTCTGTCGTATGTAGTCCAGGGCTTCTTCCCGGTCACTAAGCTCGCCCGAAGCCTGCGCCTCGCGCACCGCCTCTAGTATTTCCCCGATGGCGGGACCCGGACTCAGGCCGAAGATTTTGATTAAATCATTGCCGTCAACCAGCCGGGCGGGCTCGACCCGCTTCTGCTGCTCGAAATGCTTGGCTAAAACGAATTCCACCATATGGGTATGCTCCCGCCAGCCCGCCATATTGAGGTTTGGTCCCCGGGTGGCCAGGTGGTCGGCCAGGCTCAAAAAAAGTATATCGATGCCCGCCTCACCGGTGTCGCGGAAGTAGCGGTAGATAGCCCGCGGGGTGGGCATTCCCTGCTGGCTCATCTGCCCCGGCCGCATGTGATAGTTTATCACAATCTCAACCAGCTTTGCCTCTTTGCCACTAAAGCGCAGCCGGGACAGCCTATTAGATGCCACTGTTCCCCCCAGCTTATCGTGCCCGAAAAAGTGCGTCCTTCCGTCCTCGCCGACGGCTTTGGTCTCGGGCTTGGAGACATCGTGGAGCAGGGCGGCCAGTTTGAGCAGCACCCGGCGGTTGCTGCTGCCGCCGACCTCTTGGCTAAAATGCCCGGCCAACTCATCCGACCAGGGGACAGCCGCCAGTACCTTTTCGTCAGCGTACTGCCAGCTTCCCTGACGGAGAATAAAGTCAACGGCCATCACCGTTTGCAGGGAGTGGTCGAAGACGTTCCAGGCGTGCTCCCTGGGCTGCTCGACCCCCTTCGCCCCCGCCAGCTCGGGAAATAGGGCGGTGATTAGCCCCAGCTCGTCGAGGTGAAATAGAAATTTTTCGGGGTGAGGTACCGCCAGCAAACGGACCAGCTCTTCTCTTAACCTTTCTCCAGCGACGTCGGCGATAAGATGACACTGGCTCTTGACCAGAGCCTCGCTCTTACTATCGAGGCTAAAGCCGAGCTCCGCCGCCAAACGCGCTCCCCGCAGTAGGCGGGCGGCATCATCCTCAAAAACTGTTTCACTAACCGCCCGTATCACCCTGTTTTTAAGGTCGCTCAAGCCGCTGAAGGGGTCGATAAGACTTAAATCTTCTCCGCCGACCTCTTTCAGGTCAACGGCGATGGCGTCTATGGTGAAGTCGCGCCGGCTTAAGTCCCTTTCGATGCTATCAGCGAAGGTGGTGAAGTCGAGCTGCCACCGCCCCCCCGACGGCGCTTTCTTATCCGCCATTACCACCCGGCAGACGCGGTTTTGCTTATCGAGCAGGACGAATTTTCCCCCCAGGGCTTTGGCGATTTCGGGGGCTAGTTCTAAAGCGTCGGCGGCCAGGGCGATATCAATATCGGCGGTGGTTCTCTTAAGCAAAGCGTCGCGGATAAAGCCGCCGACGAGGTAGGCTTTGACCCTTTGCCCGCTTAAATAATCGCTTACCGCGATTAATATTGCTAAAGCTCCCGGCTCGATAAATAGCTTCATCCTCTCCACCCTGTAAGGCTCTAAAGCTAAACTATACTACCAGTCGGCTAAAGTTACAAGGGGAAAAACAAAGCAAAAGCTCACCGCCGCTATCTCCAGGCAGGTGTCAGCATCGGCTGACTGCCTTGGTTAGCGGTGAATATTACCCCGTGGTGCGGCTTTAAGCGCTTTCTTTGGCCGTGCTCAGGGCAAGACTTTTTAAGATAGTGAGGATGCCGATGACGGCGCGCTGCACGTCAATCGGCTCCTGGGCTAATATCCGGGCTACGTAGGGGTCAAGCTCGCCGCCGTAGCGGGAGTGGCTCTCGGCTACGCCCGAGGAGGTGGGAGTCAGGTAGCCGGCCAGGGTGAATAGCTCGTTCTCCTCAAAACCTAGAGGTTTGGCGATCTTGCGCAGGATTGAACCTGAAGGGTAACGCTCGCCCCTTTCGATGCGGCCCAGGTGTGAAGAGGATACGCCCGACATGGCGCTGAGCTGACTCAATGTCAGCCGCTGGGTGACCCTTCCCTGCCTGATTATTTCGCCCAGGTTGGTGCTTCGGTTCTGGTCCATATCGGGTGAATTATAATTCGCCAAATGGCAAATGTCAAATCTTGAAAAGGGTGATGAAATCCGCCCTTTGGACAAATACCCCTTGACAGTGGGCAGGCTTCAAGCTATAATGTCGCCAATTGGCATAGGGGGCTTCGAACCGTGCTGCTGAAGACAAGGGTTTTTGACCTATGCCCGGGTAGATATAAGAACCTTTCTGAACTGGCTCAGGCTATGGAAATATCGGTGAGCCAGGTTTACCGTGTCCAGGAAGGTAAGCGTAACATCAACTGCAAGTTCATTCTCGGTGCTATCAAAGCCTTTCCTGGCTACTCGTTTGAGGACCTCTTCTATTTTGTCCCTGAGGTGCCAGCTGGCAAGAATTCCCGCCCTGTTGCCGTGGGGAGCCGCCGTTTCTAGTTTTTGGCTTTGGTGAAATAGGAAGACGGTCGAAAAGTCTCGATTAGAGTTGAGGGGTTTCGTTTTCAAGCTTGTAAAGCTTTTCCTGGCTTTCCAGGTGGTCTATGTAGAGAATCCCGTTGAGGTGGTCTACCTCGTGCTCCAGCGCCTGAGCCAGCAGCTCATCGGCCTTGATTCTTATTTCCTTGCCACTGGCGTCCCGCCCTTTAGCCGTCACTGTTTCAGCCCGCTTAATCTCCCCGTAATAGCCGGGGACGCTCAAACAGCCCTCGGTTACCGTGCGCTCGCCGCTGCGCTTGACTATCTCCGGGTTAATCAGGACGACGTTTTCGGCACCGGGGATATCGATGACAATTACCCGCAACGATTTACCTACCTGCGGCGCGGCCAGTCCCGCCCGCCCCGGAGCGGCGCGCACCGTCTCCAGCATGTTTTTAATAAGCTTCTTGATGGAGCCGTCGATAGTCTTGACCCGCTTTGCCTTTTGCCTTAGGACCGGGTCGGGCAGGGTTCGAATGGGTAAAACTGCCATCTTAAACCTCTTAGTTATATTAGCTAAACCAGCCCCATCGGGTCAATGTCCACCGTCCAGCCTGGGGGGAGGGGCAGGGGAGACAAGAAAGCCGAAAGCTCATGTCCGCGGAGGATGAGCTGCCAGCGGAAGCGACCCCGTAACCGGTGAATAAAGGCGGGGGCGGGCCCGATAAGCTCGATGCCGGCTATGCCCTTGGCGGCTATCTCCTGTTCGAGGAAGCGCTTCATTCTCTCCGCCTCGCGCTGGCAGAGGCCGTCGTTGGCGTGGCTGTAGGTAAGGCCGGCAAGCTGACTGAAGGGCGGGTTGTGCAGCTGCCTTCGGTATTCAATCTCCTGCTCGTAAAACGAGGCGTAGTCGTGCCCGGCGGCGGCGCGGATGGCGTAGTGCTCCGGGGCGTAGGTCTGGATGATGACTTTGCCTCCCTTTATACCACGCCCAGCTCTACCCGCCACCTGGGAAAGCAATTGAAATGTCCTCTCCCCGCTGCGGAAGTCGGGCAGGTTGAGGGCGGTATCGGCGCTGACCACTCCCACCAGTGTCACCAGCGGTAGGTCTAACCCCTTGGCTACCATCTGGGTGCCGATGAGGATGTCGGCATTATGGGCGCGGAACTTGCTCAATATTTCGTCGTGGGCGTAGCGGCCCCGGGTGACGTCGCTGTCCCAGCGCAAAAGCCGTGCCTGGGGGAAGCTGTAGCCCACCTCCTGCTCAAGGCGCTGGGTGCCGATGCCCAGGAACTTTATCCGCCGCCGCCCGCACTTGGGGCAGCTCTCGGGTACCTTAATATTGTAGTTACACTGGTGGCAAACCAGCCTGTCCTCGGTGAGGTGATAGCTTAAGGGGACATCGCAGCGCTGGCATCTCATGACGAAGCCGCAGCTGCGACACTGGATAAAGCTGGCGGCTCCCCTACGATTGAGGAAGAGGATGACCTGTTCTTTGTTGGCTATCGCCTGGCCGATAGCCTGGAAGAGGGAAAGGCTGAAGAGGCTCTGGTTGCCCGCCTTGAGCTCCTCCCTCATATCGACCACCTCCACGTGGGGCAAAGCCGAGCCGTCGTAGGGGGTGACCCTCTCCGGTAGCTCAAGCAAGCGGTAGTCTCCTTTTTGAGCGCGATAAAAGCTCTCGACATCGGGGGTAGCGCTGCCCAGAATAACGGTAGCGCCGCTAAGCTCGGCCAATTTTAAAGCCGCGTCGCGGGCGTGGTAGCGCGGCGATTTGTCCTGTTGCTTGTAGGTCCACTCCTGCTCCTCGTCAATAACAATTAGGCCTAAGTTCGGCTGGGGGGCGAAGATGGCGCTGCGCGAGCCGATGACCACGTCGAAGTCGCCTTTGCGTATGCGCTGCCACTCGTCGAACTGCTCGCCCAGGGAAAGCTTGGAGTGGAGCACGGCCACGCGGTGAGGGAAACGGGCGGCAAAGCGTTCTATGGTCTGGGGGGTGAGGGCAATCTCGGGGACTAAAACGATGCCCTTCTTGCCCAATTTAACCGTCTCGGCCAGCGCCTGCAGATAGACCTCGGTCTTGCCGCTGCCGGTGACGCCGCGCAGCAGAAAGACGTTGCTTTTTCCCTCGGCCAGGCCCGACTTAATCACCTCGAAGGCTTTCTTTTGCGCTGGTGTCAGGGTGAGGGGTGGGGAGGGGACGATATCCTTATAAGAAATCGGCTCCCGCCTTACCTCCACCTCCTCGAATCTGGCTAAGCCTTTTTTTACCAAGGCGTCGGCGGTCGCCTTGCTACATTTTATATTATCCCTGACCTGCGACCAGGGAGCCGGCTCTTTTTGCCGCCAAAGATAGTCTAATAATGCGGCTTGCTTGGGTGCCGGCTTGCGTAGTGCGGCGGCTTCGGTTTCGGCTTGGCTCTTGTCTATCGCCAGACTTAGGTAGGGCACCATCTTGGGCTTGACCCGAATCTTCTCCAGCTCGTAGCTCTTAGCCACCAGCCCTTTGTTTACCAGCTGCGCAACCACGCTTTGCGCCTTTTTCTTGCCCAGCGCCTTTTCCAGGTGCTCTAAGCTCAACTCCCCCTTTTCCCGGACGAGCACCAGCGTCTGCTTCTGGTCGGCGTTGAGCGTCGAGATGTCGAAATCGCTGGGTGTCGGGCTGATTAAAGTAATGCTGCGCCGCTCGAAGCCCGGCGGCAGCATCAGCGCCACGGCATCAAAAATGGGCGAAAGGTAATACTGGCTTATCCAGCGCGCCAGCTTTACCTGCTGGGGGGAGAGCAGGGGGTGGGGCTCGATAACCCCGATGATTTCGCGGGTCTCCTCCACCTCGGGGTGGGGGCTTAAGCCCAGGACGATGCCCTGGAGGCGCTTTTCGCCGAAGGGAACCCATACCGCCTGCCCGACATTGACCTCCAGGTTAGGGGGTATGGCGTAGCTAAATGTCCGGCGCTGGGCTATCGGCGAGTTGACGCTAACCTCAGCAAAGCTCATCCCGCACTCCGAGGCGGCCTTACTATTCCTGTTCTTCCGGCTCTGGTTCCGGTTTCTCTTCCGCTTCCTTTACCCGCTTTTCCTTGGTCCGGGAGGCCCGGCTGCTCAGTCCGCGCAGGTAGAAAAGGCGGGCCCGCCGCACCTTGCCCCGCCGCACCACCTCCACCTTCTCCACCAGCGGCGAGGCGAAGGGGAAGGTATGCTCCACGCCAACGCCGCGGGCGACGCGCCTGATAGTGAAGTTGCCGCCGTCGGCACCGCGGCGCACCTTAATGACCACACCGTTAAAGACCTGGGTGCGTTCCCGTCCCTTTTCCACAATCTTGGCGCTCACCTTGACCGAGTCGCCAGGGGCCAGGGCGGGGATATTGGGGTTGGGTTTGTTCTTGAGTAATGTCGTCATATCCATTTTAAGTTTGCCTCAATCTTTCTACTAGTCGCTCTTCCTTGGAGCTTAGCTCGGCTTTGCTTAAAAGCTCGGGGCGCTTTTCCAGTGTGCGCCGTATCGCCTGCTCGCGGCGCCAGCTTTTTATCTGGGCATGGTTCCCCGAAAGTAAAATCTCGGGCACGGGCCAGCCCCGGTATTCGGGCGGGCGGGTATATTGGGGGTACTCCAGAAGCCCGCCGACGTGAGAATCATCCAGTGGCGATTCCTCGGAGCCCAGGACACCGGGCACCAGGCGAAAAACGCTTTCCATGACCACCATCGCCGCCAGCTCGCCGCCGCTTAAGACGTAGTCGCCGATGCTGATTTCGTCGCTGGCCAGGTGTTCTCTAACCCGCTCGTCAACGCCTTCATAGTGCCCGCAGATTAAGACCATCTGGCTGTGCCCGGCCAGCTCCTTGGCGACCCTTTGCGTGAAGAGCCGCCCCTGCGGCGATAAGAGTATAATCGGCGTTCCTTCCTTTTTATCTATTGCCTCCACCGCCTCGAAGATAGGCTCGGGCTTGAGCACCATGCCGGCCCCGCCGCCGTAGGGGTAATCGTCGGCGGTGTGGTGCTTATCGTGGGTATAGTCCCTAATATTGTGCACGCCGATGCTCACCAGCTTCTGCTCTATAGCCCGCTTCATTATGCCCAGGTCGAAGATTCCCTGGAACATCTCGGGAAAAAGCGTCAAAACGTCGATACGCACTTTCTACCCCTTCCCCTCGATAGGCATGGTGTGCTCGGGCACCCTGTCTTTGATAACGTCCACCGCGTGGGGCAGCACCGGTTTGATTACCTCCAGGCACTCAGCCACCGCCTTGGGGCTGCCCGGCAGGTTGATAATCAGGCACTGCTTCCTCACCCCCGCCACCGCCCGGCCCAGCATGGCGTTGGGGGTGATGGCGAAAGACTTTACCCTCATCATCTCGGCCAGGCCCGGCACCTCCTTGTCCACTACGGACAGGGTGGCTTCGGGGGTAACGTCTCTCGGCGCCAGTCCCGTGCCGCCCGTGGTCAGGATAATATCCATAGTGCCCTCATCGGCCCATTGGGCCAGCTTCTGGGCGATAGTATCCTTTTCGTCGGGGATAACCTCGTATCTGACCAGCT
>DAOUMR010000152.1:0-12955 GCA_034409905.1 Dehalococcoidales bacterium
CGGGGGAGTCGGGCGGGGCAGTTCGCGAGATTTGGCCTGGGAAAAACAAAGCGCAGCCTCTGTCAGGGCCATCTCTTGCTGGAGAGTGCCGATGCGGGCCAGGAGAAGGCTTTGCTCTTCGGAGAGCGAGACAATACTCAGGGAATTCTTGAGGTCCCGCAGTTCTTGCTCAGTCCTGGCCAGGAGAGCGCGCGACTCTTCTAACTTCTGGGCAAAGAATTGACAGGGGTCATAGGTGCGGTGTATGGCCATATGCATTTCCAGATAAAATTGAACGAGTTTATCAACCACCGCTTGAGCGAGTTCAGGACTTTTCGCCTTGTAGGAGATAGAAATGATGTTGCTTTCTTCCCTGGCCGTAAAGCCCGAGCGGCCTTTACGGCTCGGGCGGGCAGGGATATGGAGAGACAAATTTTGCATAGTAATTAAAACGGCCCTTTGGCGTAGAGGGAGGGGCTTTCGCAGTTTCAGGAGTTCCGAGAGCCGGGCCAACTTTTGAGGCAGAGCACAAACCTTCCAGAAAAAATCCTTGATGGTATGAACCGTGGTGCCAATAACTGATGCATCAGCCAACGCGGTTGAGAGAGGAGATTTAAAAAATTCCTCGGGTCCGATGGCGTCCACCACCTTCTCTGCCAGCAGGGTGCTCTTAAGGATTTCCAATTCGGAATGAATGTCGTTTTGTTTTTCAGACCGGGCGAGAGAGGTTGTCTCGTCCGTACGGACCGTGAGGTCAAGGTCGACACTTTCCCGGCTTGGCCATACCAGAAGTTTGGCTTCAGAGAGATAAACCTCGGGGTTCCGCAGAGTGCAAAATGATACAAGTATAGTAACCGCCAGAAAGAAAAGGCCTGCCTTCCATTTGTGCCGAAAGACAATATAATAGATATCCCGCAAGGACCTTTCAGGCATCTTGTTCTCAAGCCGTCTATCTGTCAAATAATTCCCTCTCAAGTGTCAGTCAGAAGTTGAACACCTCTCTTTAAGGTACCATTCTAAATATCATCTGCTGATAAGCCGGGGTCTGGAGAATTCGTAGAGCGATTGAAGCGCTGATAATTGTCCCGCCCCTGTTCCTTGGCGCGGCACATAGTGGCGTTGGCATTCTTTATCAGGGCCTCGGCGCTTTGACCGTCTTCTGGGTAAATGGCCACCCCTATGCTGGCAGTAATGTTTATGCTGTAGCCCTCACATTCAACAGGTTTGCGTAAGGCCTCCAGAATCTTTCGCGCCACCGTGTCTGCGTGCTCCAGGCGAACCAGTGATGGCAGTAAAAGGGCGAATTGGTCTCCAGCGAGGCGGGCGACGGTATCGCCTTTACGCAAAAGAGAAGTTAGTCTTAAGGCAACTTCTTGCAGCAACTTATTGGCCACGATATACCCCGACCTCTCGTTGACCTCCTTAAAGCGGTCAAGATTTAGCGAAAGCACACACAGATTTTGATGGTTGCGCTGTGCGTGAGCCAGAGCCACGCTGAGACGGTCATTGAAGAGAATCCGATTGGGTAGCCCGGTAAGGCCGTCGTGATAAGCCAGAAACCTCCTTTTTTCTTCCGTCTCTCTCTCGGGGGTGATGTCTCTCATCACCCCCAAAATCCCGGTGGGCCGGCCATCTGTGTTGCGCAATATGGATAACTTTAATTCGGTATAGATAATGGAGCCATCCTTACATATTTGCTTGACCTCTTCTCTGAATAATAGGACGGTTAATCTACTATCTGTGCCCCCGCTTAGGTCGATGCTAAGTTGCCTGTTCTTAACAGACTTGACTATATCCTCAAATGCTTTTACGAAACTGCGCTGATGTAGTTTTTCTGATAGCAGGTCAGGCAAATGTTTTTCTATTACCCGTTGTTTGCCAGCTTTAATTACCACTATCTCGTTGTGTTGCAGTGAACGTATGCTGTCGAAGAAAACGTTGGGAAAGAAGACACGGCCGGTCAGGATGAATTCTACTATTGTGGGCATTTTTAGTTGACTCAGCCTTGGATGAACGTAGGGCAACATATCGAGGAAGGAGGTGTTAATCATTTTCTCACTATAGAATAGGTTTGTGTTGCTCCTGTTGTCGGCGAAGGCATAGTAATTGCCCGAAAGTTTATCAAGCACAAGGCAGGCAAAGGTCCCTGACAGGCTACAGCAGGCATGGGTCAGTTCCTTGGAACGTAGCTCGTGTAGAAAATTCCGCACTGAGGGGGCACCAGAGGGTATGCCCTTCACGAAGATTAAGCCGTCCCACCATAGCTGATAACGCTCATCTTCGACGGAGTCATCAGTTCTATTGATGTCCGGCTGTTCTTTATCTAATCTGACAATCATGTGCTCGGATTATGCCCAACTTCCCTCAAGTTTCCTATAGCTATTAGCTTTTTCCCAGGGTTTCCTCATACAATTTTAATACTTTTTCAGCGGAATGGCCCCAGCTGAACTCCCGCGTCGCCTGCTCCCTGGCATTGCTGCCTATTTTTCTCCGTAAAGGCTCATCAGCCAAAAGCTCCAGAACCTTGCCGGCTAGTTCTTCAACGTTCCCCGGTTGAATAAGGAGCCCGTTCACTCTGTCCTCAACCACTTCGGATAGTCCCCTTACATGTGTGGCTATAATCGCTTTGCCCATAGCCATGGCTTCCAGCAGCTTCAGGGGCACCGCCGTCTGGGTCGAGATTGTGCTGGGACGGGCAATGACAAAAACATCAATAGCCTCGAAATAGTGGGGCACTTCAGCCGGGGGCACCCGGCCAGTTAGTATGACTTTATCCTTGATGAGTGAACTGTCGATGGTATTTCTAACTCGCTCCAAATCCGGCCCTTCTCCCACCAACAAAAGCCTGACATCGGGCTTCTTCTCGGCTACTAACGAAAACGCCCTCACTAAATCCTCTATTCCCTGCCATTCGTAAAATGTGCCGATGTAGCCAATGACGGACTTGTCGACAATGCTGTGCTTTTCCCTTATCAAGGCGCCCTGGCCGGAAGGCTTAAATTTCCCCGCTTCAATCCCGTTATAGATAACCTCAATCTTGTTGGGGGATACTTTATATCTTCTTACTAGCTCTTCTTTGGCTGAATTGGACAGGACTATTATTCTTTCGCTGAATCTATACACCAGCTTACTTACCAAATGCTTGGGCCAGCTCATATCCGTGATAGCATGAATTTCACATATCAAAGGCTTACGGCTAAAGGCAAGAAGACTCAGAAAGGCAAATCTTGGGTTATGGGCGTGGATTAAATCAACATTGTGCTCTCGGCTAAGTGTCCTCACCCCCTTCCTCAGGTCGGACACTTTGGCTACGCGGTGAATGCAGACGCCGTCTAATACTTCGTAGCCTTTGGTTTCAACCTCATATATGTTCTTCCCATATATGTCTTTCTGAGGTACTAAGAGGTGGAGTTCGCAGCTAGCCGCCATCTCTTTTAACAGGCTCGACAATCTTAAGGAAGATCCGCCGATATAGGGCAAATAGGCTCCCGCCACATGTAATATCCGCATCATATCCAGACCGCCTCGCTTTTTATCTTGGCTCGGTAAGATGGCGAATGCCAGCGTTCCGTGGTAAGACCTCTAGGGCGCTTGACCCTTTTACCTTTTCTAGGACATCAGTTATATCAATCTCTCCCTCATAAGGATAGACGATATTATAAAAACTGGCTGGCACCTGGCTTTTCTGGGAGTATTTGACAACAGGTGCCTTGACCTTAACGCCATACCGGTAAGAAACCCAGCCGTCCACTATCTCTAGAGAAACGCCCCTGGCTTCCAGCGGAATTATGGCCAGATTGGCCCCTTCGGCTTTGGTCCTCACCACCAGCGGGAATGTCCTGTCTGCCTCGACCTCAAGTGGGGCGAAATGAAAAAGGAGGTCGAATTGGTGCGCGCCCGCGCCGCTCAAAGTGTCCTTAACCACCCAGTAGCCCTCTTTCTTATCGAAGAAGATCCGCCTCTGGTGGGTTACCGGATTTTTAAGCCTCTCATAGCCGCTATGCTCGGCGTCCCAAAAATCGTGCGCCTCTGTTGATTCCCATTTATTCACTTTGACAACGGCATCATTTCCCATGCGGAAGAGCCTGTCCTCATCGAAGCGGTTTTGCTCCTCACCGTCTACCACCACGGTGTTATGAGACCTGGTGCTCCGAAAGAGATTTCTCATCTCCCTGTCGGCGGTATAGATATAGGCACCGGGGTCTATGATAAAGCTCTTGTCATAGGCAAAAAGCTCGAAGCTCAGCCGGCTATTGTGCTTATGCCCGGAGGGAGCTCTGGTATCGGCGGAGACGCAGTCCAAAATCATATACAGGTTATCACGGCGCATGACGTAGAAGCCGCCCTGAGGGAAGGCTTTTGAAGAAAGAGAGGAGCCCGGCTCTTTGAGTCCCTTGAATACCTTGAGCCCTGCCTCGCCCAGGAGCCAGAAAGCCTCTTCGGGGAACTTCCCCGCCGCCGCCTTGAAATCAGGCCTTTTGAACAGGACAGCGCCGATGGAGAGCAAATAGCCATGGTCGAGCCGGTTCCAGTCCCCGTAGTTGGCCAGTATATGAAGCCGGCCGTCGTCGTTATCGCCCACTTGAGGGGCCGTGCCGTCAGGCTTGGCATAATACATCACAAACCCCATCATCTCCTCCAGCCGCTTCATATACCAATCCGGAAAGCCTATCCCGTTTTTGAGACAAAGCAGGGTGGCCGAGGTAAAAAGCTCGGCTACGAGCCTATGATAGCTGATAGAGCCCTCGTAGTCCACCCCGTCGAGATAGAGCTGCTTTTCCATTTCTTGGGTAAGCTCTCTAACGCCGAACTGACGCCACTTCTTCGCCTCTTTGAATTCGGGGAACATCACCCCCAGATAAACTAGGCCTACAATATCGGAAAGATAGTGATTAGTGTTTATCCCCCTCCAATTTCTTTCCAGGTTGGCCCTGATATGCCTGCCGTGAATCCAGAGGCTTTTAAGGAATTTAACCAGAAACTCGTCGGTTACCTGTGGCGAATCTCTAAAGAAATAGTATCCCCAGAGCCAGTTGACCGCCCGGATGGCTACATCCATGGCGCTGGCCCAGTTAACGCCATACAGCGGGGGATTATTCTCTATCCAGTCACTTATCTGGCCGACAAACTCCTTGGCGTACTTTTTATCCCCGGTAAGCCAGTAAGCCTTGCCCAGAGTCGGCAGGTATTGAAAGCGAGAGAGCTCCCAGGGGACTTTTACATCGCTGCTATTACCTTTGATAATCTCCGTGTCGGTATAAATAATATCGATGTCCCATCTCAGGCCGCTTTTAAAGTCCCGGTGCCAGTCTATCTTACCCGCTTGGTCATCGACATTTGTTTTCCCTGAACCCAGCAGGTCAAAGTTGTGGGCACATACGCCGTCAGCGTCACTGACAATCTTTTTTTCACCCCGGGGCAAAACCCCTCTAAACGATTGGAGATCCTTATGGCTAAAGAAAAACAAAGGCTTTTTTCGGGAGCGAAAATCGCTGAGAAAAGCCTTAACGCTTTCATAGCCGTCCAGGCAATCTAACAGCCCAATTTTGAAGATTGCCGCAGCCGTCCGCTTAGCCTTAAGATGCCTCCAAAACCGCAGCGCTCTGCCGCCCGTTCTCCTAACTAGCTTCATCCTTACCGCTTCTCTTCAATCTCGTCGTATTCTAAAAATCTTTCGCCCCATAGCGCGCAACTCCTGAGTCTCTCCCTTGTTTGGTTCACGCAACAGAAAGAGCACGACGAAATATACCACGACTCCAATACATACGCCCACAATCAAGTTTACCAAGGCGGACGAGGTAAGCCAATTGCCTATGGGGTACACTACCGCCGCCATCACGGCTGAAGCCAGGGCAACCTTGCCCAGCGACTTGAAAGGGAAATCCCAGACGAAGTATTTTCTGGAGACGAACACCATAACCGCCAGCAGGAAGGCATAGCTGATAAAAGTGGTGACCGCCGCTGCCATGTAGCCAAATCGTGGTACCAGCCAGAAATTAAGCCCTAGGTTCAGCAGTCCGGCAATGATAGTAACCGTCATAATGTGCGTGGTCTTTTTATGGAATGTCAGTCCCGCCTGAAACCTGTGTTGCAACCCCAGCAGGAAACCTCCCGACATAACCAGGGCCACGATGCGATAACCTTCGTGGTATTCCGCGGCGGTAAGCACCCCGATGGCTGGCTTGGCCAGAACGCTTAAACCTACTGTTGCCGGAAGACAGATTATCAGGTAATATCGGGTGGTTTTGCTGATAAAATCCTGACTTTTGGCTACCCCTTCCTTCTCCCAGATGTTCATACTAAGCGGGCCGGCGGCGAGCAGAAAAAGAGACGCCAGTAGTAGAATACTATGCTCAGAGACGGTATAGCTTGCCGAATATATACCTACCTCCTGAGCGCCGCGAAAGAACTCGAGCACATAGCGGTCGGAGAGGCTGAGTATCCAGGCGGCCAGGTTGCCTACTACCAGAGGAAAACCGTATTTCGCCATCTCTTTGGTTGACTCCCCCGGAAGACCTCTGGCTCTCAGCGTGGCTTTTCCTCCTATAGAGACCCTCCCTCCTCCTATAGAGACCCTCCCTAATAAGGGGAGAGCGACTGCCATGCTCAAGGCGTTACCCCAAAGCAACCCTTCAACACCAAACTTGAAGCCCATTACCAGGGCTATGCCAAGTCCCAAAGCGGCGACACTACGCCAGGTAGAGAAACCGGTGTACCAATATAGCTCGCGCCTGGCTCTGAGGAAATGCTGCAGGACCTGAAAGGCGGCCATCAGTACAAAGAGCAAGGCGCCAACGAGCATCAAATTATAAAGCTGGGTTGACATATGAGACTTGAGGAGAACGACAACAATCAGGAAAATAACGGCTACCACGGCTGTCGTTATTAAAAGCAGCTTTATTACGCTACTGTAGAACGCCCCCAATTTGCCGTCTCTTTCATAGGCGGGATGGAACCTGATAATGGACATATTGAGCCAGCCGATAACGAGGGCCAGGATAGAGACAGTCGCCATTACCAGGGAGTAATTCCCGTAATCCGCCGGCGCGAACAGACGAGTAAGGATGGGAATGGAGATAAAGCCCAATATTGCCGGGACAACATTGGCCGGCAGGTATTTTAAGAGGTCTTTAATAAAGTCTCGAATCATGCTCTTGACCAAAGCTTCCTGAGCCTCTGCCTCACAATGGCAGCATAGCATCTGAGGCAAAAAGGCGAGATAAGCCATAGGGCACACGGCAACAGGTGCCTGAAGCCATATCTCTTAATCCTGACGATGAAGCTGTTGAAATTCCCGGAAAGGTATTCCCCGGCGATTTGCTCAAACCACCACCTTTCCGTGATTGTGCCATTTCTAATGGGCTCGGATAGGCTGGCTACAAGCTCTAGCGTCTCCTGTCCCGTCTTGTGGTCTGGTGCAGGGGTAAAGTCCTCGTCCATTATTATTGGAATAAGCTGGTGTCTTTCCAACTGCTTCTTGGTGAATTCGAGGCAAACTACCGTAGAGTTTTTGGGTCTTTCCAGATTGAGTTGAAAGTTGCCTAAGGAGTAGGCGATTAAACCACGTCCATATGGCTCCACCCCCTGAATTACGTGGGGGTGATGTCCCAGAATAGCAATGGCTCCGGCATCAATCAACTCGTGGGCCAGTTCAATCTGCTCGGGAGAAGGATAGAAAACATTCTCCGTCCCCCAGTGGAGGGAAACAATAACGAAATCGCACTTTGCCTTAAGGGCCTTAATACCTTTGATAACATCGGCCCGCTCGATTCTATCTATCCATATTCTTTCTTTGGGGCGGTTGAGTCCGCCTAGATAAAAACCGAGAAAACCTAGACTTATACCCTGCTTTTCCAAAACGATATGGGTCGGCCCGGCTCTGTCATTAGCGCCGACAAAGTCCAGCCCTTCTTGGCGTAGCGTCGCCAGGGTATTATGAAAACCTTCTGCGCCGAGGTCCATTACGTGGTTATTGGCCAGGTTGAGGACATCAAAGCCCGCTTCTACTAGGTATTTCACCTTATCCGGCGTTGTGTGTAGCGCTATCGCCTTTTCGGCTGGTTTTCCCTGGTTTGATAGGACCGTCTCCAGGTTGCCGAAGAGAATATCCTTATCCTCAAGAATTTCTTTGACTTTGCCAAAAGGGTGTCTGTCGTTTCTGGTTTGCAGGGAGATATCACCGACAGCGATTAGTTTTAGCCGACTCATTTGTGACCCCCAAACTCAATCGGCAGCTCCTGAATCAAAAAGCGGAATTTCCCGGTCTGGGTGCGAGGAATGTTATCCACATAATCGAAAGCTATATCCAAGCTATGCCCCACAGCCCTCTGCATTTTGCGCATTATTTCCTGTTCGTCCTTCCTGGAATATTTGGGGGCTTTGACTATTTTTACCACCAGCTCCCCTGCCTTCTGCTGAAAAAGCTGCATTTGCTTAACCTGGGAAAAAGCCTCGAAGTGCTGGGCGAATATGAGCGCTGTCAGCGTTATCAGCCTTTTGTCCCTGGTAACGACCAGGTCCTGCAATCTCCCCTCAATGTCCTTTAGCAGGGGGTAATTCCGTCCGCACTCGCAGTGGGCATCTGAAGGCACCGCCAGGTCCATGGTGCGGTATCTTATGAGCGGGCAGGCGAAGTTAGCCAGTCCGGTAGCCACAATTTCAGCCATCTCGTTTTCGTTAGTCGCTGGATTGCCCTTCTTATCAATTAGCTCAATGATGCCGAATTCTGACTGGACATGGTAAAAGTTAGTTTTCTCACACTGCCCGGCCAGGGCGGCTCGTTCGGCATGACCGTAGAAGTCCCACACCCGGCATTTCAGGCGGCTCTCCACTAATTCTCGCTGCCAGGGATACAGGTTTTCCGAGGCGCACAGTATTGCTTTAACGCTGGGGAAAGGCGAGATATTGTTTTCGTTCATAAACCTTACCAGGATGGTAATGGTTGAGGGATAAGCCTGGATGAAAGCTGGCTTAAATTCCCTTATTTTCTCAATATAGTTCGGCAGCGTCTCGTCTGTCATGTGGTAGGATGAGAGGACGAGGTTTTTACTGGCAGGGTTATATTCCCAGGACTTCCCCTTGCTGGCGGAAGGGACTACATCGCCTCTCAGGGTGGCGTACCTGTCGCCTATCCTGAATCCTACTCTACCCCACATTGTGATTAAAAAAGCCTGTTCTTTGTCGGTTGTTACCCCCCTTTCACAATAAAGCCCCAGCGGCTGGCCTGTGGAACCCCCCGTGGTCACAGGCTGCAATTTAGATTTGGGATAGTTACGAGCTACCAGTTCCGGTAGATTCTCCTGAATAATCTCCTTGGTCAGATAGGGCAGTTTCCTCAGGTCGTCAAGGCCCTGAATGTCTTTTGGCTTCAGTCCTCTCTCGTCAAATACCCTTCGATAGTAAGGCACATTCTCATAGGCGTGGTTGAGAAGCTGGCTCAGCTGCTGCATCTGATATTCTTCCAGCTTCTCCCGGCTCCACCACTGGGATTCCTTAAGGAAGTTATAGGTTTCCCAGAAGACCCGGCCATAGCGAATGCGGGCCGGCAGAGCGCCATAGATATACCTCAGGGGCTGCTGGAGGGGATAGGGCAGGTGTCTAGCTATGCTTACTAAGTTCATTTTGCCGATTCAGCTTAAGGTTTAAGCACCGTCACTATCCTTTCGGCGGCTTTGCCGTCCCAGAGTTCCGGGCAGCTGCCCTTTTTGCCCTTGCTGTCGAGGATTTTAAAAGCCTCTTCAACAATCCGGGAACTATCGCTCCCCACCAGGGTGTTCGTGCCCTGACTCACGGTTATCGGTCTCTCCGTGGTGTCTCTCAAGGTCAGGCAGGGGATGCCTAATGCCGTGGTTTCTTCCTGCACGCCCCCGGAGTCGGTCATGACCAGTCTGGCTTCCATTTCCAGTTTGAGAAAATCGAGGTAACCGAGCGGTTCGACGAGTAGAATTGGCTGGCCCTCTAAAAGTTTACCTAATTCAAACTCGTCGATGCTTTTCCGCGTTCTAGGATGGGCCGGAAAGGCAATGGGAACCCTTTGAGCTATTTGCCTTAAGGCATTTATGATGCGAATAAGGCTTGGTTTGTCATCTACATTGCTGGGGCGGTGTAGGGTGAGCAGGGCATAATTCCCCTTTTCCAACCCCAGTTTGGATAAGACCGGGCGCCGGGACGCCTTATCCCTGTGGAAAAGCAGGCTATCAATCATCACGTTGCCGACCAGGAAAATCTTTTGCGGCGGTATTCCCTCTTTTCTCAGGTTTTCATCAGCATCGGGCGAGTGGGTGAAAAGATAGTCAGCGACGGCATCGGTTAAGAGCCGGTTTATCTCCTCGGGCATGGACCTGTCGCAAGAGCGAAGCCCGGCTTCCACGTGAGCTACCGGGATATGAAGCTTGGCGGCAGCCAGAGCCGCGGCCAGGGTGGAGTTGACATCGCCGACGACGATAACCAGGTCAAGTCTTTCCTTGAGCAGCACCTTCTCGAACTCAATCATTATCCTGCCGGTTTGCTCGCCATGGCTTCCCGATCCAACCCCGAGGTGAAGATCGGGTTGAGGCAACTCCAAGTCCTGGAAGAAGACCTGGGACATTTCGTAATCATAGTGCTGGCCGGTGTGGACGAGGACATGTTCGATTGGCTCGCCGCTTGAGGCGCTGTTGTGCTTATCTATCGCCCGGATGACGGGGGCAATCTTCATGAAGTTGGGTCTGGCGCCAACGGCAGAGACAAGTTTCATTGGGCATAACTCGCAATGGCTCTGGCTATTACTTTTATTTCCTCATCCCCAAGTTCGGGATACATAGGTAAGGAGAGGACTTCTTCCTGGGCCTTCTCGCTTTCGGGCAAGTCTCCCGCCTGGTAGCCCAGGGGTTTATAAACCTGCTGGAGGTGCAGGGAAAGGGGATAGTAAACGGCGGTGGCAATGCCCTGGCTATTCAGGTGTTCCCTTAGCCTGTCCCGGTTCAGCTTGCGGTCTAGTCGGACAGTATAGTAGTTGAAGATATGATGACAATCCGGGGCTACATAGGGAGGCTCTATACCCTCTATCTGATCAAGAAGCCGGGAGTAGAGCGCGGCTTTCTGCCGCCTTATCTTTAGCCATTCCTCCAGGTGCCTCAGCTTCACCCTGAGGATAGCTGCCTGGAGCTCGTCGAGGCGGCTGTTGAAGCCGGGCGCGGAGCTAAAGTACTTCTTTTGGCCGCCGTGATTACGCAGCATAGTCACCTTTTCGGCGATTTCGGGGTTATCGGTAACCACCATGCCGCCGTCGCCGTAGGCACCAAGAACCTTGCTGGGGAAGAAGCTCAGGCAGCCGGCATCGCCCAGCGAGCCAACTCGCTTGTCCTTGTAGCCGGCCCCCAGCGCCTGGGCGCAGTCCTCGATTACCTTCAGGTTGTATTTCCTGGCCAGCTCTAAAATGGGGCCCATATCGGCGGGCTGGCCGTAGAGGTGCACCGGCAGGATGGCTTTCGTCTTGCGGGTGATTTTGGCCTCGATGCGGGCGGGGTTGATATTATAGGTTCTGGGGTCGATATCGACAAATAACGGCACGGCGCCGCAGTGGGTTAAGGCTTCGGCGGTGGCGATGAAGCTAAAGGGGGTGGTGATAACCCCATCACCGGGCTGGATGCCGCAGGCGAGGAGGGCCAGGTGCAGGGCGTCGGTGCCCGAAGCCACGCCCACGGCCTGGCTAACGCCAATAAAGGCGGCGATTTCCTGCTCGAAGGCCTTGACCTCCGGCCCGAGGATAAACTGTGTGCCGGCGATGACGCTGCCTATGGCGCCAGCGATTTCATCCTTAATGGCATCGTGCTGGGCCTTAAGGTCGACCAGGGGAATTTTCATAGGCTAGATTCTCTCTACCAGGGTCTCCTTTTTCTCTTGCCGTTTTTGGTATTTCTTACCGCAACTGGAACACTTGGCGGTGCCGCTTTCAGCGAAATCCAGCTTATCGCCGCACTGGCAGACCCAGCCCCGGAGTCGGGCGGGGTTACCGTAGAACATGGCGTAGTCGGGCACGTCCCTGGTGACCACAGCCCCAGCACCGATAAAAGCGTAGCTGCCGATGGTATGGCCGCAGACGATGGTGGCGTTGGCGCCGATGGAAGCGCCCTTTCTGACCGGTGTCGGCTTGAACTCATTTTTGCGCGATATTTGGCTTCTGGGGTTGATGACATTGGTAAAGACAGCGGAGGGCCCGCAAAAGACATCGTCTTCTAGCGTCACCCCTTCGAAGACGGAAACATTATTCTCCAGCTTCACGTTGTTACCTATCTTGACCCCCTTACTGATAAAGACGTTCTGCCCGATAACGCAATTTTTGCCGATGGAAACACCGGGCATGATGTGCGAGAAGTGCCAGATTTTGGTGCCATCACCAATCTGGTAGGGCTCTTCGACGATGCTGGTCTCGTGGACGAAGTAGCCGTGCTCGCCCGGGTTTAGCGAAATGACCCGCCCCTTTTCCTCCAGCGACCGCTGGCAGTAAGACAGGACCTTGAGCACCTCAAGCCCCTTGTCCCCGTCCACCCTCGGTTTACGGCGCTTGGCTATGGACTCGATGAAGTCCTGGCACTCCAGCTTCAGCGGCTCATCCGCGGCTATCGCGATGACCTGCGGCTGCTTCTGGTGAGGTATGGGTTTACGGCCGACCCACTCTATCTCGTGGCTGTAGAGGAGCAGCTTATCCTCAGGCTTGGTGTCGTCAAACACGGCCATCTTCTTCTCGCCGACCACGACCAGCCTCTGCTCCTTGTAGGGGTGAAGCCAGCTGACGAAGATATGGGCCCGCCGGCCGCCTTTAAAGCTGAGGTTAGTCAGGGTGACATCGGCGATGTCCTGGTGAAGATAGTAGCCGCCGTGGGCGGAAATCGCCTGCGGCATCTCTCCCATTAGCAGCAGGATAATGGAGATATCGTGCGGGGCGAAGCTCCACAGGATGTTCTCCTCGGTGCGGAACCTGCCCAGGTTCAACCGG
>DAOUMR010000153.1:0-22259 GCA_034409905.1 Dehalococcoidales bacterium
GGGTGCGCATCCACCCCACTCCATCCGGGTTTTTCTTCCCACCCAATACCCACCCTATAAGGCTGGTACCCCTTTTATATCCTCCTGTTGGGTTACGCCCCACCCCATTCTTTAGGTCAGGCCGGGAATTTTCAAGCCTCCGGTCACCTTGCTCATACGCTCGGCGGCGAGCTCCTGGGACTTGGTAATGGCTTCGTTGACCGCCGCCAGCACCAGGTCTTCGAGCATCTCGACATCATCGGGGTTGATGGCCTCGGGGGCTATCTTTATTGATTTCACCTCTTGCTGGCCGGTAACGGTGACGGTGACCGCCCCTCCCCCCGCCGTGCCTTCGACGGTGGCTTCGGCCAGTTCCTTTTGCGCCTTAGCCAGCCGGGCCTGAAGTTCCTGAGCCTGCTGTATCATACGTCTGTTCACAGGTCCTCCACTTTGGTAACTTTAGCACCTATCCTTTTGACGGCATCCACCAGGTGGTTGTCCTCTTTCTCGTGGACGCAGCGCACCCGGCAATCGCGCCCCAGGAAGTTGCTGATGATAGTCCGGGTCACCTGTTGGTTTTCGGCGGTCTCCAGCCTTTCCTTGTGGATGGGATACTTGAAGGCTAAGACCACGGTGTTATCGCTTTCAATGGCTATCGGCTTGACCCCTGCGCTCCTTAAGATGGCGACGGCCGGCGTTCGCTTTAGCTCGTCGGGCGCCTGCTCAATGACCTGCCTCCAGTTCATTCTCAGGCGCTCGATTTCGCTGTGGAGCTCGGGTGGGGTGGTGGGTTGGGTATCACTCTCCGGTGGCGGTTCTGTCTTTGGTTTATCTTCTGCCTTGGTCTCAGGCTCTTCCTTGGCCGGTTCGGCGGCCTTAGCCTTGGCTGGCTTCTTGGGCGCCGCTTTCACCGGTGGGGCCTCGTACTGGGGTGGAGGGGTGGGGTTATTCACGGCGGCTTCGGTGGGGCTTTGAGCGCAGTCAACCAATGCCAGCTCCAGGGGGAGGGTGGAATAATTATCAAAGCCGATTTCGAGCTGCCCGAAGAGCTTTATCGCCCTTAGTATCTGAGCCAGGGTAGTCTTAGACGCCAGCTCTTTGAGCTCGGCGATATCCTCGGCGGTGAGGTCAACCGCTTCCTCGGAGCCGGTCTTGACCAAGAGTAATTGTCTGAGGTATGCCACCAGCTCCCGGTTGAACTGTCTCAGGTCAAGGCCGTCGCTGTTGACGCCGTTTATCGTCGAGACGCCCGCCGAGACATCGTTATTAACGATGTGCTTGACCAGTTCTTTAGCCCGCTCGTCGCCGGTGATGCCCAGGACAGCCTGCACCTGGGGCAGGCCGATTTCGCTGCCGTAATAAGTGGTCAGCTGTTCCAGCAGGTTTTCGGCGTCGCGCAGGCTGCCGGTGGCGCTGCGGGCGATGAGCCGCAACCCCTCCGGCTCTATCTTGATGCCCTCGGCCTTACAGATGCTTTCCAGCTTAGCCACCACGTCGGACTGGGAGATGCGCCTGAAGTCGAAGCGCTGGCAGCGGGACATTATTGTTGGCAATACCTTGTGTATCTCCGTAGTCGCCAGTATAAATATAACCTGGGGCGGCGGCTCTTCCAGCGTCTTGAGCAGGGCGTTGGAGGCGCTGTTGCTGAGCATATGGACTTCGTCGATGATATAGACCTTGTATTTTGCCTGTCCGGGGGCGTAGTTGACCTTCTCGCGCAGGCTGCGAATATCTTCGACGCTGGTGTTGCTGGCGGCGTCGATTTCAATGACGTCCATGGCGCTGCCTTCGGTTATGGCCCGGCACATCTCGCAGGCGTTGCAGGGTTTTTCCTTATCGGTGCTGAGGCAGTTGACCGCTTTAGCCAGAATGCGGCCGGTGGAGGTCTTGCCCGTTCCCCGGGGACCGTAGAAGAGATAGGCGTGGGAGACATGGTCGCTCTTGAGGGCGTTGGTGAGAGTCTGGGTTACCGCTGCCTGACCGACGACCTCGGCCAGGGTCTGGGGGCGCCACTTGCGATAAAAAACTTGAGACGACATCGCTGCCTCTATTATACCCTAAATCGGCTGGTTTCCAAAGGGGATTTTAGAGCCGATGGACGTTTATTACTAAACAAAAGCCAGCCCTACCACTAACTGGTAAGGCTGGCCTTAAGGTCAGATATTAGATTATAGTAACGAGGGTATGTCCTTGGAGGCTTCTTCTATTTCCTTGAGCTTACCCTCAGCCTGTTTCTCCCTGCCCTTGGAGGCGTGGATGAACTGGGTGGCGGTTTCGTAGTAGTTCTTAATCTTTTCCACAGCGCCCAGCTCGGAGAGGACGAGGGTAACGTCAATCAGGTTCTTTTCCTTGGGGTAGTCGCCGTTCCTGATGACAGCCTCGGGGGCCATATCCCTGAGGTACTCGCCGAGGTCTTTGACCAGGTCCATGTTCATCTCTTTGTGCGGCGCCGAGACCAGGTAGAGGGCTCGGCCCGACTCGGCGGGGTTGCACTTGACGGAAAGCTCGCTAAGGGCTTCGTCCATCGCCTGAATGCCGCGGTGGGTCTCGGTGCTCTTCTTGCGGAAGTTGCGGCCCCAGGAGAAGAACTTCCAGGTGGGCAGCTGCGAGCTACCGTAGCCGATTACCGTCCAGCCGACCAGGCTCTGGATGATGTCGCCGGCATCAACCATGCGGGCACCGATGTTGCGGCGCTTGGTCTCTTCACCGGCGCAGAGCAGGTTGTAGAAGGGCTCGACCATGAGGGTGTTAATCTGGGAGAGGTTGTTCCTCAGCGAGAAGTCCTTCCTGACAAAGCGCTGGTTATCGGCCAGGAATATGGCGTCGGCGGTGGTATAGAGGGATTTAAGGCAGGTAGCCGCGTTGTAGATAGTCCTCTCCTCCGTCTCCTCTTCGTGGGCGAAGGGGAGAACCGCCAGCGTGTAGACCGGTTTATCGATGTAGCGGTCTTTCATCATCTGGGTGATGATGGGTAACGCCCCGGAACCAGTGCCGCCAGCAACGCCGGCGATAAGCAGGAAGGCGTCGGTTTCAAAGAAGCGGTGGGCTGTTCTCAAGGCATCGATGACCTTGTCGCCGTCTTCACGGGCGACCTCAGCCCCCAGCTCGTTGATTTTACCTACGCCGTGACCACCCGTCCGCCGCCCCCCGACCAGAATCCTGTGTTGGTAATCAGGCCTGATGGTTTGCAATCCGCTTAAATCAGCAGCATCCGTGTTTACGGCGAAAGCACCGGTAACTATCTCCATCCCGCGTGAGGCACGTGCTCTTTTGTTCAGCCGAGCAAATTCATCAGCAATCCTACCACCACATTGTCCAAGACCTACGACCACCAGTTTCATTTTCTCACCTCGCTAATTAAGACTATTGTGTCTATTGTAAGCACAGTTTCACGCCAATGTCAAGCCTGACTATAGAGGGGTTAATGTCTAGAGACCCTTATTGGCTATATATATAGCCAAGTCGCCCAGGCGGCAGCTATAGCCCCACTCGTTATCGTACCAGGCCAGCACCTTGACCATGTTGCCGCCGATGACCATGGTGCTGGGGGCGTCAACGATAGAGCTGGCGGGGTTGCCGACAAAGTCGGTGCTGACCAGCTCTTCCGTGCAGTACTCCATAATGCCCTTTAGCTCTCCGGATGCCGCCTTCTCCAGTGCCTTATTGACCTCTTCCACGGTGACCTCTTTCTCCAGGTCGGCGACCAGGTCAACCAGAGAGACGGTAGCTGTGGGCACCCTGAGCGCCAGCCCGTGCAGTCTGCCTTTGAGCTCAGGGATTACCCGGGTTACGGCGCGAGCGGCGCCGGTGGTGGTGGGGATGATGTTGAGGGCGGCGGCTCGCGCCCGCCGCAGGTCGTGGTGAATGGCGTCCATCAGCCTCTGGTCGCTGGTATAGGCGTGGGCGGTGGTCATCAGGCCCTTGGCTACTCCAAAGCTGTTATGCAGCACCTTGACCACCGGGGCAACGCAGTTGGTGGTGCAGGAGGCATTGGAGATGATATGGTGCTTATCGGGCTGGTATTTGTCTTCATTGACGCCGAGGACGATGGTTATATCCTCGTTGCTGGCTGGTGCCGAGATAATTACCTTCTTGGCGCCGGCCTTAAGGTGCGCTGCTGCTTTAGCAGCATCAGTGAAGAGCCCGGTGGACTCGATGACTATCTCCACGCCAAGCTCGCGCCAGGGGAGTTTAGCCGGGTCGCGCTCGGTGAGCACCTTTATTTCCTGGCCATCGACCACAATTGAGTTATCTCTGGCTTCTACCTTTCCGGGGTAGCGTCCGTAGATGCTGTCCCATTTGAGCAGGTGGGCGTTGGTCCTGGCATCAGTCAGGTCGTTGATGGCGACTACCTCCAGTTCGCCCTTATGATAGTGGTTAATCGCCCTTAAACTCGGTCTGCCCACACGCCCGAAGCCGTTGATGCCCAGTTTGGTTGCCATTCTATACCTCCTTTAGCACCTTTGTTTTCCGCTGGCTGCGTTGCAGCATGTCGATAAAGGCTTCGACCCTGGTCTTGAGGTGCTGGGTTAAGAGGAAGTCGTCGTTGCCTTCCAGGGTCAGGATTGGCAGTTTTATCTTATCCCGGAAGATGATGTCGCCGATGCCGCGGTGGCAGAAAGCCTGGACGTAGTGAATGACGCCGTCAATCCGCCGCCCTTTAAGCTCGGCGTCTATATCCTTGAGGCGGTCGTATATGGAGTAGGGATAGGTGTAATGGCTGTACTGCTCGGCTAAAGAGTGGCCGGGGTGGGGCATGGCGAACTGGCGCTGGATTTCGTTAAAGACCACCCTGGCCCCCTGGCTCTCCAGATAGTTATAGAGGTCTCTGCCGTAGACCGAGGGCACGCCGAGATAGGCTATCTTGAGATAGTCGGTGGGGTAGGGCTGGCGCTGGCGGCACTGCTCTATTAATTCTTCTAAATCCCGCTGATACGTGCGATAGTCCTGATTAAAGTCCGAGGCGGAGACCAGCCAGAGGTGGTTCTCGTAGCCGCTGACCACGCCCTCTTTCCAGGTAAGCTCGTCCAGCTTCGATGCCAGTTCCCGGCAGGGCGCCAGCTCCTCCCTGACCTTTTCGGCGGCGTCCAGCGTTGTATTCAGGCTGGACGCTAGTTCCTCCAGTAACCTTTGCATCCGCTTGACGTCAGGCTTATCGGGGAAGGCGAAGGGTATCGTCTTAACGCCCTTGAGCTTGAGCACCTCCATAAGCATGACGGTGTTGGAGCAGTCGCCTGTGGTGACGCAGAGGACGGTATCAATCCTTTGCTCCATACAGACGCCGTAGATGCCCTTAATCCAGCTGCAGCAGTTGAGGGGGAAGCCGGCCCTCTCGGCAACAGCGACCAGCCTCTCCGGGTTGTCGTCGCTGATAAAGACGTTATTCAGGTCAACGGGCTGGTAGCCCGCAGCCAGCAAGATTTCTATGGGGACGGTGGTGGTAATGCCTATTCTTTTCATCTATCTTTTCTTATCGTAGAGCAGCTCGCAGGGCAGGTATCTCGCCTTGCCCCAGGCTTCGCTTATCATTTTTATTCGACGTGCGCTATCGTTGGCCGAGATTACGTGGTAGAGGGGGTGGGAGGAAGGCGAGGCTGGCTTGAAGTCCTCGACGTATTTGTAGCCCAGTTCTTTTAAGCCCGCCTTGAAGAGCCTGACCAGTTTTTCCCTCATCTTTTCCAGGCTCATCTTGCCCGCTAGCCTTTTCTGGCTGATTTCCTGCCAGTCACGGTTGCCGTAGAGCCTGGTGATGGAGGACTGGCACTCAGGGCGGGTCAGGTTGCGCAGCAGCGCCATCTCCAGGGGGAAGAGGATTAAAAGCTCTATCTTGTGCCCCTTCCAGTCTTGGCCATGGGCGGCCAGTTTCCTTATCGTTGACCAGCGCAGTTGGCGGTAGCCGGGTGGGTCGATGAGGGCAAAGCTCGACGCCGAGCGGGGGATGAGGTCAAAGGCTTGCTGGAGGACCTTTTCGCTGACGCAGTTACCGGTGATTAGGCTGACGTCGCTGTCGCAAGAGGTCGTCAACTGCTCCAGGCTTTGGGCGTCGTCGGGGTCTTTGGCGATGAATATGTAATGGTCGAACTGCCTCTTAACGTTCAGCGCCCGCAGCGCCGAGTCTTCAATGATGCAATCGGTGCCCTTACAGAGGCACTTGCCGCCGCTGGCGTAGAGCTCCAGGTAGCAATAGCGGCCCTTGCCCAAAGCGGCGGTGTAGGCTTCGATATAGTCGCCAAAGCACTCCAGCTTGTGGCAGACCCACTTCCTGATGGGCTTCAGGCTCTTTGTGACTAAATCCAGCTTTTTCATTCTATTGCTTTAGATTGTAGAAGGCGCTCATTCCGGCAAAGCTGCCGTTTTTGCCCAGTTCCTCTTCGATGCGAAGCAGGCGGTTATACTTGGCGGTGCGCTCGGAACGGCAGGGGGCACCCGCCTTGATTAGCCCGGTGTTAAGGCCCACCGCCAGGTCGGCGATGGTGGTGTCCTCAGTCTCGCCAGAGCGGTGGCTGACCACCGCCGTCCAGCCCGCAGCTTGAGCCATCTTGATGGCGGCGATGGTCTCGGTGAGGGTGCCTATCTGGTTGGGCTTGATGAGAACTGAGTTTGAGGCTCTCATCTCAATACCCTGGCTCAACCGCTCGACATTGGTGACATAGAGGTCGTCGCCGACCAGCTGTATCCTTTCGCCCAGCTTTTGGGTGAGCAATTTCCAGCCTGCCCAGTCGTCCTCAGCCATGCCGTCCTCAATGCTGATGATAGGGTAGGCGGCGGCCAATTTGACATAATAATTGACAATCTCTTCGCTGTCGAGCGAGACGCCTTCCCTGGCCAGAACATATTTGCCGTTCTGGTAGAACTCGCTGGCGGCGTGGTCTAAAGCGATGAAGCAATCTTGGCCCGGTTTGTAGCCAGCCTTTTCTATCGCGGTGACGACGGCTTCGATGGCATCCTGGTTGGAGGTGTGGGAGGGGGCAAAGCCGCCTTCATCGCCGACGTTGGTGTTAAGGCCTTTGTCTTCGAGCACCTTTCTTAAAGAATGGTAAATCTCGGTGGCCATCCGTAACGCCTGACTGAAGCTCTTAGCTCCGGCCGGCACCACCATGAACTCCTGGAAGTCGGTGGCTTCGGCAGCGTGCTTGCCGCCGTTTAAGATGTTGAGCATAGGCACGGGCAGGGTATAGATGTCTTCCTGTCCCAGGTAAAGGTAGAGGGGCATCTCAGCCGATTTAGCCACAGCGTGCGCTACAGCCAAAGATACCCCCAGTATGGCGTTAGCCCCCAGGCGCGACTTGCCGGGCGTGCCGTCGAGCTCAATCAATTTCCTGTCTAAAGCGGGCTGGTCGGTGGCGGATAAACCTTTTACCGCTTTGGCGATTTCACCGTTAACGTTGGCTATGGCCTTGAGCACGCCCTTGCCACCGAAGCGGGACTTGTCGCCGTCCCTGAGCTCAAAGGCTTCATGGCTGCCAGTGCTGGCCCCGGAGGGCACCGCCGCCCGGCCCACAACGCCGTCATTGAGCCTGACCTCGACCTCAAGAGTGGGATTGCCCCGGGAGTCCAAAATCTCTCTGGCTCGGACGCTGTCAATCTTGGTCATCAGACTCCTTTGCTAATTCAAGGGCTTTTTTCACTGCCTCGGCGGCGCTCTTGGCGCTAATGATGGACTTGTCCTCTTTACCGTTGCGGGAGATTGTCCAGGTGCCTAGTCCAACCACAGGGATGCCGCTCTGGAGGGCGTGGCTTATCTCGGAGAGGGTGCCGTAGTTGCCACCGATGGCGATGACCGCCTGCCCCGACTTGACCACAGCCACGTTGCGGGCGTAGCCCAGGTTGGTGACGATGGGAATCTGGACATAGGGGTTGGCTGCCTGGCGGTTGTCACCGGGCAGAACGCCGATGGTGGTGCCGCCTTCAGCGCTGGCGCCTTTGCAGGCGGCCTCCATGACTCCCCCCAGCCCCCCGCATACCAGGGCGGCGCCGCGCTTAGCCAGTTCACGCCCGACTTCTTCCGCCAGCTTGGCTTCTTCCCGGTTGCAGCTACCGCCGCCGATGACGGCAATGATGGGTTGTTTTTTGGTCATGCGTATAGGGATTATAGCACCAGAAAGAGGGATTTGGAAACTGCCCTGCCTCCCTTTAGATTTTTATCCCACCGCCCCGCTCTGTTAGCGTACGTATTGTTTTCCCACCCAATACCCCCGCCTTCGCCAAAGGCTACAGCGGGCAGGCTGCCCTTCAGAGGTGTAACCTCTATAGACTTCTCTTTTGGGGGTGGTGATATAATGCCACTAAGTTTGGGTTGAAGGAGGGCATCATGAAAAATGTAGAAGTTGAAATGGAACGACGTGTAGGTGATGCCAGGATAATTTTTACCAGCGTAGCGATATTTTTGCAATTAGCAGCATTGTCTTTAACGGGTGTTGGTAAGTGGGTGTGGGCTGGTTTTGCTCTTTTCTTTTTAATGTGGGCGCTGCTGGTATGTTTAACGGTTTACTCAGGTTGGATAAAGGGTAAACTAATAAGAAGAATTGTTGTAGAGACGCCTAGTATAAGTGGGGGGATTGCCATTATTGTGACTGCGTTTGCTTTGATAAGGAGCTATAACTTGTCCGAGCAGGCAGGTCTAGGCGATTGGTATGTGGGAGTTATAGTAATTTTCGGCTCTTTCTTTTGGTTACTTTATATGGCCTTTCCAGCTGTCATGTGGTATAAACGTTGGTGGTTAAAACGTAAGGCAAGTCAAAAAGCACGGTAGTTATTTCAGTGTTAGTGTCCCTTAGTTAAACCTGTTCATCGCTGGGGTTAAACCTTCTTTGAGCAGGCAGAGGATGGCTTCGCTAACTCTGGGGATGATATTATCTATAGCCCTTTTTTCGGCGGGGGTGAAGTCGCTTAAAACATAGGCGATAACATCATCCTCGCTGATTTGAGGCTTGTTCGGTCGGCCGATGCCCACCCGAATGCGAATGAAGTCCTTAGTGCCTATTTCCCGAATGATGGAGTTAATGCCCTTGTGCCCGCCGGAACTGCTGCCAGAGCTAATGCGGATTTTAGCCAGGGGCAGGTCGAGGTCGTCGTGGATGACGATGAGGTCGTTGAGGTCTATATAGAACTTATCGACCAAGCGGCTTACCGACCGGCCGCTATTGTTCATAAAGGTCTGGGGGCGGGCTAGCACCACCTCGTTGTTAGCTATTTTACCAGCGCCGACGCGCGCCAGCCCCTTCTTCCTGTCGAACCTTATGCCCTGAGTCCGGGCAAAGTGGTTCAAGGCGATAAAGCCGACGTTGTGGCGGTGGCGGGCGTAGGAGCGCCCGGGATTGCCCAGGCCGACGATTAGTTTCATTAAGGTTTCACCGTAAGATAAAAAGCTCGGGCTCTATGTATGTTATTTGACTTTCCCCAGACTATAATCTACATGAGGTTCATCGGTTTCAGGGTCCCAATACCAGATGTCGCCATCGATAATGGCTACACAATATACAAAGTAGATGTCTGTCTGTGCATCGTAGTCATAGTCCGCAGATATGACGTAGCCGTCTGCCAGTGCATCCTCTTGTATTTTTAGCGCCTTGCGGTACCATGCTTCTGCGTAGGTTGTAATTGGTTCCTCGGACACGTCATTGTTTCTTAGCCAGTCCTCAAGTTCGCTAATTGAAGAGAAGTCTCGTGGTGGATAGACTGCTTCAAGCACAGCCAGTTCACTGCTTGCAGCCTGATAGTCGGCATCTAATGCATCATAGTCATTCTGTAGAGCCGTTAAATCCGATTGCGCCGCCGCTAACTCTGTTGTCAGGTCTGCATTTTCAGCCTGTAGGGCATCATAGTCGGCCTTTGACACGCCGCATCCCGCCAACGAAACGATAGCCAGACACAAAACCAATGCTCCCATGAATAACCACTTGTATTTTTTCATCTGTCACCTCCTTGGCTTGATTATAACACCCTTTTCGGTTAATCAGACGCTTTTTGCTGCAGGATGCGGAGTAATTCCTTTTCGTCAATCTGCTCGGTACCTAATTCCTGAGCTTTAGCCAGCTTGGTGCCGCCGGGGTCAGCGCCGACGACGAGGTAGTTTGTCTTCTTGGTAACGTTGTCTTTAGCCGTGCCGCCCAGAGCTTTTATTTTTTCCTCTGCTTCTTGTCTGGAAAAGGCTTCCAGTCTGCCCGTAATGACGAACTCCATGCCGTCTAAAGGTAGTGCTTTGGCCTTGACTGCTTCGGCCATTTCGACACCAGCCCTTTTTAAGCCCTGAAGAATCTGGCGGTTTTCCTCCTGCTTGAAAAAGGCGAGGATGCTATCGGCAATCTTGGGGCCGATGGCTTCGATTTCCATAAGCTCGTCGCGGGATGCTTTAGAAAGTGCTTCGATGCTCCGGAAGCGTCTGGCTAAAATCTCGGCCGTCTCGCCGCCGATGTGGCGTATGCCTAAGGCAAAGATGAGTCTGGCCAAGGGCCTGTTTTTGCTCTCCTCGATGGCTTTGAGCAGGTTTTCCACGCTCTTTTCGCCCATGTGCTCCAGCTGTAGCAGCTCAGCCCTTTTCTCTTTCAGCTTATAGATTTCGGCGGCGTTTTTAACCAAGCCGTTGTTATAAAGGATTACGCTCTGGGCTTCGCCGATGCCCTCGATATCCATCGCTCCGCGTGAGGCAAAGTGCTCGATGCGTTGCTGCGCCTGCGCCGGGCAGGCAGCGTTAGAGCAGTAATACATAACCTCGCCCTCGGGCTTGACGATGCTTTCCTGTTTGCAGGCGGGACAGACCGGATGCCCCTTATCGTTTTTGGGCAGCTTGTCTAATAGGCTGAATTCCTTCTCTTTCCCGGTGCGCTTGCTCAATACGGGGCCGACCACCTGGGGGATGACCTCGCCGGCGCGCTGGATAATCACGGTGTCGCCAACGCGGATGTCCTTGCGGCGGATGTCGTCCTCATTGTGCAGGGCGGCGCTTTTGATGGTGACGCCGCCCACCGCCACCGGCTCCAGGACGGCATAGGGGTTGAGCGTGCCCGTCCGGCCCACGCTGATTTCAATGCTCTTTAGGACGGTGTTGCCCTGGACGGCGGGGAACTTGTAGGCTATTGCCCACCTCGGCTCGCGGCCGATGTCGCCCAGCCTTTTCTGCAAATCGAACTGGTTTATCTTGACCACGATGCCGTCGGCTTCGTAGGGGAGGCTCTCCCTTCGCTCCACCCATTTGTCGTAGTAGGCTTCGACCTCATCGATGTTTTTGAGAAGCTGGTTGTTGGGGTTTATCTTGAAGCCGAGGCTTTTAAGGTATTGCATCGTCTCCCAGTGGGTGGGTGGGGTGGCTTTTTCCTCGGCATAGCCGAGCATATAGATGTATATGTCGAGCGGGCGCTTGGCGGTGATACGGGGGTCGAGCTGGCGCACCGAGCCTGCGGCGGCGTTTCTGGGGTTGGCGAAGAGGGGCAAGCCTTCATTAGCCCTTTCGCGGTTCAGCTTCTCAAATCCCGCCTTGGGTAAAAACACCTCGCCGCGCACCTCGAAACGGGGCGGGAAGTCCCCCCTCACCGACAAAGGTATGCTCCTTACCGTCTTCAGGTTCTGGGTGATGTCCTCGCCGCGCAGCCCATCGCCGCGGGTGGCCCCGGTGGTGAATTTCCCGTTGACGTAGGTCAGCGCCACAGCCAGGCCGTCCATCTTGTGCTCAGCGACAAAGTCGAACTTCTCGCCGCCCGCTAGCTTCAGCGTCCTCTTATACCAGGCAGCCAGCTCTTCCGGGGAAAAGGCGTTGCTCAGGGAGAGCAGGGGGAGGGGGTGCTCGACGACGCCGAAGGCTTCCAGGGGCGCGGCGCCGATGCGCTGGGTGGGGGAGTCGGGCGTTAAAAACTGGGGGTATTCCGCCTCCAGAGCCTGAAGCTCCCGCATCATCTCGTCGTATTCGGCGTCGGAGATTTCGGGGCTGTCCAGCACGTAGTAGCGGTAGTTGTGGTGGTTTATTTCCGCTCTTAGCTCTTCTATCCTCTGTTTTGCCTGGTTCAGGTCAGCCACGGGATACCCTCGACATGCGCTTTCTGGGAAAATTATAGCACACCAGCTAGCTAGGCAAAAGATAAACCGATATAATAATAACTAAGGGGGGCACTAAAATGTGGCTAAGACGGATTTTGATAACAATCGCTATCCTGGCGGCGGTCGGCGCGGGCGGTTATATCCTCTATAACGCAGCTTACACCGTCGGCGACGCCGCTGGCTATGACGAAGGCTACCTGGCGGGGCAGAAGGTCGGCTATGTCGAGGGTAACCACGATGGCTATAGCGACGGCTATAACCTGGGTGTGGACGAGGGCTATAGCGAGGGCGAAACCGCCGGCTACACGGTGGGTTACAGCGAGGGCTATGACGAGGGCATAGAGGCCAGCACCGGTCACGGCTTCTGCCTGAGAGACCCAACCTATGCCGAGGCGGTGGCTTTTTTGAGCAGCGACCGCACCGACCGTAACCGGTACGACGAAGATAGCTATGTTTGCAGCCACTTTGCGCGGGACGTCTGTAATAACGCCGAGACGGCGGGTTGGCGCTGCGCCTTCGTCGAGCTGCGCTATTCGGATTCGGGGCACTCCATAATCGCCTTCGACACCATTGACCGGGGGCTGGTCTATTTCGAGCCCCAGTTCGACGACGAGGTCAGGGTGGAAATCGGGCGGAGCTACGCCCAGTTGAACGGCTATGCAACGTCGTTTGACGACGTGATTCGGGATGTACTGGTTATCTGGTAGCCAGACTTGTGCCCTTCCCGAACTATGGGGTAAACTGGGTTAGAAAGAGAGAGCTATGGCTGAGATTCATCCCTTCCCTGGGGTGCACTACAATCCGCGCAAGGTCAGGGACCTGGCCGAAGTTATCTGTCCCCCCTACGACGTTATTTCCCCCCAACTGCAGCAGGAGCTTTACCAGCGTAGCGATTATAACTTCGTCCGCCTGGAGCACAACCGCGAGCTGCCCCAGGACACGACCACCGACAATAAATACACCCGTTCGGCGGCTGTCCTGAAACAGTGGCTGGAGCAAAAGGTGCTGGTTAGCGACAAGACCCCGTCGCTCTATCTCCACGACCACTATTTCCATCACGGCGGGCGGGAATACCATCGGCGCGGCATCATCGCTGGCGTCCGCTTGCAGGAATGGGCGGACAACGTCATCCGTCCCCACGAGGGCACGCTCGCCGAGCACACCGACAACCGCCTGAGCCTGCTCTGGCTCTGCCGGGCCAACACCAGCCCGATACTGGCTCTCTTTGAAGATAAAGGGCAAGTCTCAGCACTGCTGGCGTCGAAAGAAAAAAGCCCGCCTCTGCTCAGCGCCAGCGATAGAGATGGCGAAAGGCACAAGCTCTGGGCTATAAACGAGGCGGAGGCTATCAATCAAATGAGCGCCGGTCTCGCCGACCAGCCCCTTTATATCGCCGACGGGCACCACCGCTACGAGAGCGCCCTCAGCTACCGACGGGAGCGTCTTACCGTCTCTCCATCGCTTTCGGGGGATGAAGCCTTTAACTTCGTCATGATGGAGCTGGTGGCTTTTAACGACCCCGGGCTGGTCATCCTGCCCGCCCACAGGCTGGTGCAGGGCATGTCCAAAGCCGCTTTGAGCGAGCTTGCCGCCCGGTTAAGGTCGTTTTTCGAGGTCGAGGAGCTGCCCGTGGGCAAGACCGATGTCTGGAAACAAATAGACCGTTTGCTTTCGGGGGGAAACAAAGGCGAGGTCAAACTGGCTCTGCTGGGCTTGGTTGAGGGACGTCTGCTGCAACTGAGGTTGCGTGATTTGGGCGCCGCCGACCAGATGATGCCCCACTTCCACTCCGAGCTCTACAAGAGGCTGGACGTCGATATCGTCGATAGCATCATACCCCATAAGCCGGGGGAAAGCGGGTCAATCATCAGCTACAGCTATGACGGGCAGGACGCGGTCAATCGGGTCTTGGGCCAGGAATACCAGCTTGCCTTTCTCTTGAGCCCGGTGCGGGCGGAGGCGGTAAAAGCCATCGCCGATGCGGGAGATAAGATGTCGCGCAAGGCGACCTACTTCTACCCCAAGGCACCAGCGGGGCTGGTCCTTCATCGGCTCGACTAGAGCTTAGCCTGTTTCACCGAATAGACGTCGGGCAGCGAAAGTATCTGCTGCTGCTTTGCCTCAGGCAGGGGCTCGTCCAGCGCCAGTATCATCAGGGCGTCGCCCCTCGGCTTTAATCGTGAGAGGTGCATGGCGCTGATGTTGATGTCGGCGTCACCGGTTATCTTACCCGCGGCACCGATAAGCCCGGGCCTGTCTTTGTGGTTGCAGAAGAGGAAGTAGCCGCCCGTGGGTACGATGTCCATCCAGAAGTTGTTGACCCGCACGATATGTGATTCGCCATGTATCACCGTGCCCGCGCCGATGGTAGTGCCGGCGCTGGTGGTGACCTCGACTGTGATGAGGCTGGCGTAGTTGTCGCAGTGCGTCTCTTTCTGCTCGACGACGGTTATTCCCCGGCGGGAAGCCACGATGTTGGCGTTGACCAGGTTAACCCTCTCCTCGCTTACCCCTTCCAAAAGCCCGCCTAAGACAGCGGCTTTGAGGGTGTTGGTATCATAGTTAGAGATTTCGCCCTCGTATCTAATCTGCACGGAATTGGTCTGCCCCTCGGCGAGCTGGCTGACCAGCCTGCCCAGCGTCGCCGCCACCTTGATGAAGGGCGCCAGCGCCGAAAGCGTCTCCGAGGGAATAAACGGGGCGTTGACGGGGTAGCGGGGTGGTTTCCCCTGCAGTATGTCAACCACCTGCTCGGCGACATCGCTGGCGGCCATAGCCTGAGCCTCGGTGGTGGAGGCGCCCAGGTGGGGGGTAACGATGATGCGGTCGTCTCTGAAAAGAACGCTCTGGGTGCAGGGCTCGGTGGGGAAGACGTCAACGGCGGCGCCCGCCACCCTCTTCTCTTTTACTGCCTTAGCCAGTGCCTCGTCGTCAATGAGCCCGCCGCGGGCGGTGTTGATAATCCTGACAGTGGGCTTGACCATCGCCAGCTCCTTAGCCCCAATCATCCCCTTGGTTGAGGGGGACAGGGGCATGTGGAGGGTGATAAAGTCCGATTCCTTGAGCAGTTGCTTGATGGGGACAAGCTCTACCTGGAGGTTGCGGGCGTGCTCGGTGGAGATGAAGGGGTCGTGGCCGATGAGCTTCATCTGGAGCCCGCGGGCGCGCTTGGCCACCTCCGAGCCGACGTTGCCTAAGCCCAGAATACCCAGCGTTTTGTTCCTGACCTCGGTGCCCATAAAGGCGGAGCGTTTCCACTCTCCCCCTCGGAGCACGGTGTTCGCCTGGGGGATGTTGCGCGCCAGGGCCAGCATGAGGGCGATGGTGTGCTCGGCGGCGGAGATGGTGTTGCCGGTGGGGGCGTTGACCACGATGATGCCGTGCTGGGTGGCTTCGTCAACATCGACGTTGTCCACGCCGACGCCGGCGCGGGCGATGACCTGCAGCTTTTTGCCCGCCTTAATAACGTCAGCCGTAACCTTGGTCTGGCTGCGCACTAATAAGGCGTCGTAATCGCCGATGATGGCGATAAGCTCCTCGGGTTTGAGCCCGGTCTTGATGTCCACCTCGGCGTGGGGACGCAGAATCTTTATCCCTTCCTCGGAAAGCTCGTCGGCAATTAAGACCTTCATTTTAGTTTCTCCTAGCCGCTAAATCCGGCCTGGGGCAGTACCTTCTTGAGGGATGTCAGCAGTCCCTTGATGTCATTGTCGCTTACCCAGCCCAGGTGGCCGATGCGGAATATCTTGCCGTCCAGCGTCCGCTGTCCACCGGCCAGCACGACGTGTTCCTGTTCCCTCATCAGCTTGACCAGCTTCTTGGTATCGAGTCCTTTTGAGCCAGCCACCGAGGTAACGGTGTTGGAGGCGTGTTTGGGGTCGGCGAAGAGGGACAAGCCCAGCGCCTTGACGCCGTCGCGGGTAGCCTGGGCGATTCGGGCGTGGCGGGCGATGATATTGGGCAAGCCTTCTTTAAGCATCATCTTGAGTGATACCTCCAAGCCGTAGATGACGCTGATGGCGGGCGTCCAGGGCGTTTCTCCCTTGGCCAGGTAGTCCTTAGCCTTGCCGAAGTCCCAGTAGAAGCTGGGTATCTTGGACTCGGCACACGCCTTCCAGGCCTTCTCGCTGACGCTGACCATAACCAGCCCCGGGGGCACCATCCAGCCCTTCTGCGAGCCGGTGATGGCGATATCTATGTTCCAGTCGTCAACGGGCATCTCAATGGCGCCCAGCGAGCTTATGGCGTCGACGATTAAAAGCTTATTGAACTCCTTGACCACGGCGCTTATCGTCTTGAGGTCGTTGGTGACACCGGTTGAGGTCTCGTTGTGGGTGACCAGTACCGTCTTTATCTTGGGGTCGGCCTTTAGCGCCTGGCGTATGGCGTCAGGGTCGGCGGCTTTGCCCCACTCGAAGTTCAGGTTGGTGACATCGGCGCCGAAGTGCTTGGCGATGGCGGCGAAACGGTCGCCGAAGACGCCGATGGACACGGATAAAACCTTATCACCGGGGGACATGGTGTTGACCACGGCGGCTTCTAAGCCACCGGTACCGGAACCGGTGAGCAGGAAAATATCGTTCTTGGTCACAAAGAGTTTTTTCAGGTCGGCGAGCACGTCGTCCTGAATCTTTTTGAACTCTGGGCCGCGATGATTTATCATCTGGCGGCTCAAGACCTTGAGCACCTCGTTGGGGAGGGGGGTAGGTCCGGGGATACGTAGATTATCCATTGGAATCTCCTTATTCTAGTCTTTGTCGATTATCCTGGCAAAGCGGCGCTTGCCTACCTTTATAATGCAGCTGCTTTTGATGGTAGCCATGTTGGTCGTTATCTTGTTGCCGTCTATGTTGACGGCACCCTGAGCAACGAGGCGGCTGGCCTCGCTACGGCTCTTGACCAGTCCGGCCGCCACCAGCAGCCGGCTGACATCAACCTCGCCGCCCGCCTGGCACAGCTCCTTAAACGAGAGGCGGCACTCTGGTATCTCGTCGGGCATCTCCTTCTGCTGCACCGTCTTCTCAAAGTGGGCCTCGGCTTCACTTGCGGCTTTCTGGTCGTAGAGCTGGGTGATAAGCTCTCTGGCCAGGCGCTTCTTGAGATTCATCGGGTTGAGCTTCTGCTTTTCCAGACCTTCGCTGAATTCCTTAAGCTCCTTGTCGGGGACGTCGGTCAGAAGCTCGAAGTAGGTGAGCACCAGGTCGTCGGGGACGGACATCACCTTGCCGTATATCTGCTCCGGGGCTTCGGCGACGCCGATATAATTGCCCAGGCTCTTGCTCATCTTGAGGCTGCCGTCGGTGCCCACCAGCAGGGGGACCATAAAGCACTGCTGGGGGCGCTGCCCCATCATCGACTGCAACTCCCGTCCCACCAGGAAGTTGAACTTCTGGTCGGTGCCGCCGAATTCGACATCGGCTTCGATAGCTACTGAGTCGTACGCCTGCAACAGTGGATAGAGCAGCTCGGTAAGGGCGATGGGCTTTTCCGCCTTGTAGCGGGCGCTGAAGTCATCCCTGGCCAAAAACTGAGCCACGGTGAACTTGCTGGTGAGCTGGATGATGTCGCTAAGAGTGAACTTGCCGAACCACTCGCTCTGCCACCTTATCTCGGTCTTTTCCTTGTCCACCACCTTAAAGAACTGCTGCATGTAGGTCTCGGCGTTTTCTTTGACCTGCTCCATAGTCAGCATGGGGCGGGTGGCCGACATGCCGCTGGGGTCGCCGATTTGAGCCGTCCAGTCGGCGACGATGAGCACAATCTGGTGCCCGCGCTCCTGGAACTGGCGCAGCTTTCGTAAAGCCACCATATGTCCCAGATGAATATCGGGGAAGGAGGGGTCGAAACCTTCCTTAAGGCGCAGCTTTTTACCGGAACGCAATAGTTGCGCCATCTCGTCCTCGACGATGATTTCGGCGACTCCCCGCTTCAGTAAATAGTTGAGTTCGGCTTCTTGCATTTTTAACTTCCACCTCGGATTTTCAGGGTGGCTTTGCCCCTTTTTACGTCTTCGGCAATCTGTTTTTTGAGCGCTTCGGGGCTATCGAACTTTATCTCGCCGCGCAGGCGCTTGATGATTTCGACGGCAAGCTCCCGCCCGTAGAGGTCGCCCCGGTAGTCCATCAGATAGACTTCGACCAGGCGCTTATTTCCGCCGAAGGTGGGGTTAGTGCCGATGTTGGTCATGGCCGGATAGGCGCGGGCGTCAATAAAGGCACGGCTGGTATAGACACCGTCGGCGGGCAATGCCTGCTCGGCCCCGGTATCCAGGTTGGCGGTGGGGAAGCCCAGCTCGGCACCCCTTTTATCTCCCCTGGCTACCTGCCCGTGAAGGCGAAAGGGGCGCCCCATCAGCTTTTGCGCCCGCTTCATATCGCCCTCGGCTAGAGCCTGGCGTATGGCGGTGCTGCTCACCACCTCGCCGTCAATCGTCAGCGGCGGCACCACCGTCAGGCTGAAACCCGTCTCCTCGCTCAATTGTCGCAGGACGTCGGTGTTGCCCTCGCGGTTTTTGCCCAGAGCGAAGTCGGGGCCAATGACCAGCCCTTTCATCCTCAAATGCTTTTTCAATAGCTTCAAAAACTCTTTCGGACTCAGAGCCGCCAGCTCGGGGGTAAAAGTGAGGGGTATAACCTCGTCAACGCCCTCGTCCTTGATTAGCTCTATCCGCCGCTCAATGTCGGTGAGGAAGGGCAGCTGGCTCCGGGGCGACAGTACTTCCTTGGGGTGCTGGCTGAAGGTTATGACGCCGCTGGCCAAGCCTTGCTTTTGGGCAAGCTCGGTCAGCCGGGCAATCAGGTGCCGATGACCGAGATGGACGCCGTCAAAGACGCCGATGGTCAGCAGCATATCCCTCTTCGGGGAGAATTTAGCCAGTTCCGCCTCTACCTGCATAATGATTTATAGTAGCATAACGCTATTTGGGGGGTCAAACATTTGGGGTGGGGTGAATTTGGCTTTTACCAGTCGGCTTATTTTGCTATACTTAAGCGGAGGCCAGCGTAGCTCAGGGGTAGAGCAGCGGTTTCGTAAACCGTCGGTCGTCAGTTCGAATCTGACCGCTGGCTCTTGTAAAGGGGAATAATGATTAAAGCCGTCTTTTTCGACTACTACTACACGCTGGTTGACTACGACCCGCCGCGCGAGGTGACTCAATCCAGGTTGCTCGGCGAGCTGGGCGTTGAAGTCACTCCTGAAGCCCTGCTCCGCCCCATAATGCTCGCCGACGACTTTCTCTTCCAGGAGCATTCCCGCCTGTCTCTGGGCAAGCGCTCTAAAGAGGAGACGGCGGCCCTCTACGGGCGCTATCACGCTATGATTCTTAAAGAGGCAGGAGTGGAGCCCAAGCCGGAGCTTATCGCTACTATCTTAAGAAGATGGATGACTCTGGAGCTAAAGATGGCGCTCTACGACGACGTGGCGCTGGCCCTGGACAACCTCAAAGAACGTGGTTTGACCCTGGGGCTTATTTCCAACGTTGACCGCGACATAAGCGCTACCTATGACAAGCTGGGTCTGGATAAATGGCTCCAGCTAAAGATAACCTCGCAAGATGTGGGCTTTAACAAGCCCCGCCCTGAAATCTTCCAGGCGGCACTGAAAAAGGCGGAGGTAAAGCCCTCAGAGGCAATCTACGTGGGTGACCAGTACCAGATTGATGTCGTCGGGGCTAACAGGGTGGGGATGCGGGGTATTTTAATTGACCGCCACGACTTCTTCGGCGATATCAGCGATGCCATCCGAATCCGCAGCTTTGCCGAAATCAGCCAGCACCTTGACTAGACGTTAAAGAGAAAGGTAATGACGTCACCGTCCTGGACGGTATAGCCCTTGCCCTCCAGCCTTAGTAGCCCTTTTTTGTGAGCCTCAGCCATATTGCCGCACTTGAGCAGGTCGTCGTAGCTGATGACCTCGGCGCGGATGAAGCCCCTTTCCATGTCGGAGTGAATCTTGCCCGCCGCCTTGAGCGCCGTGGTGCCTCTGGGGATGGACCAGGCCTTCATCTCATCCGAGGCAGTGGTGAAGAACGAGATTAAGCCCAACAATTCGTAAGATAGCTGGACGACGTGTTCCAGCCCTGCTTTGGGTAGGCCGTACTCGTCATGGAAAGCCTGGGCGGCTTCTTCGTCAAGCTGGCTTATCTCCATCTCCAGCTCGCCGCAGAGGGTGATGACCTTTGAGCCCGCCCGCGCGTAGCGGACGTTAAGCTCGTCCTGCATGGTTTGCGCCTCGGCTATCTGCTCCTCGCCGATGTTGACCACAATCAGGCGGGGCTTGGCGGTGAGGAACTGGTAGCCGACGATGAGTTTGGCTTCGTCGGCGCTGATGCCCATCTCGCGGATGGGTTGCTCTTTCTCTAAACCCACCTTGAGTCTGCCCAGCAGCTTTTGCTCCGGCAGCAGGCTCTGGCGTTCGGCGGGCTTGGCCCCTTTCAGGGATTCCTCAATTCTCTCCAGCCTTCGGCTGACAATGCCCAAATCATGCAGGGTAAGCTCCAGGTTGGCGGTGGCGATGTCCCGGTCTATATCCAGGCTGCCTTCGATGTGGGGGACGGTTTCGTCGGCGAAGGAACGGACGACGTTGATGAGGGCGTCGGCGCCGCTGAGCTGGTTCAGGATTTGTCCCCCCGCCCCCTTGCCGCCTCCCAGGTCCTTGACCGAGGCGCCGATATCAATATAGCTGACCTCGGCGGGGATGACCTTCTTGGGGTGGAGCATATCGGCCAGAACCTTAAGGCGCGGCTCGGGCACCTTGGCGATGCCGATATGCGGAGCGAGACTCCTGGTATCCGATTTGCCCCCGGTGAGGGCGTTAAAGATGGTGGTCTTGCCGCTCTGCGCCAGCCCGATGATGCCGATTTCAATAGTCATCGGTTTCACCTGCTATTTTTTAGATTGATATTAGGCTTTACGATGACGCGGATGATTTGATAATCTTCAGGGCTTGCTTGAGGGCGAGTTCTCTTTCCTTGACGGTGAGCTGGTCGTTGGCGGCCAAATCGAGGAGGGCGCGCAGGGCTTCCTGGGAGGTAGCGTTGCCCATCTGCTCGATGGCTTTAGTCCTTAATTCAGCGTTGAATCCTGTGTCGGTGGCGATGGTCGATAGTTTTTTCAGTTCATCGGGGCGGTCGTTCATAGTATTCTCCTCTTAAACTCCGGGGGGAATTAATTTTCCTTATTTTACTCCATAGTGCCGTCATTATTCAATAGAGATTATTAATGCTTCCTGTGATAAAATGGTAAGACCGATAAATTTTGGGGGAGACTTGCTCTATATACTGCACGGCGAAGACGATTTTTCCATAACCCAGTACCTCGGCGAGATAAAGCGCGGCTTGGGCGACCCGTCTATGCTGGCGACTAATACCTCCACCTTCGACGGGCAGAAGCTGACCCCGGAAGAGCTAAAGAGCGTTGTCGAGACCGCTCCCTTTCTGGCCGAGAAGCGCCTGGTTATTATCCAGGGGCTGCTGGGGCGTTTCGAGGCTAAAGGCGGCCCGAGGCGCTCGAAAAAGGCGGGTAACCGGGGTGGGGAGGATAACGCCAAAGCTTTTGCCGAGGCTATGGCCAGCATACCCCCGAGCACGGTTATAGTCCTCACCGACGGCAGGATAAAGGGCACCAACCCCCTACTCAAGCTGCTTTCTTCAAAGGCGGAGGTGAGGCCCTTCCCCCTGCTTAAGGAGCCGAAGCTGAAGCAGTGGATAGAGAAAGAGGTCTCGGCGCAGGGCGCCGCCATCTCCCTGCAGGCGGTGGACTTGCTGGCCCGGCTGGTGGGGGGGAACCTCTGGATTATGTCCGGCGAGATAACCAAGCTGACCCTGTTCACCGGTGGGAAGCGCATCGAGGCGGAGGATATCAATAAGGTGGTCAGCTCGGCGCAGGAGGCTAACGTCTTCGCCATGGTTGACGCCATCCTCGACTTTAAGGCCGGGGTCGCCGAAAGATTGCTGGAGCAATTGTTGGATAGAGGGGCTTCCTCTGCTTACCTGCTGACCATGCTGACCAGGCAGGTGCGGCTCGTCGTCCAGGCCAAGGAGCTGAGGCGGCAGCGTAAGTCCGATATCGAGATTCAGAGCCGGCTGGGACTGGCGCCCTTTCCTCTGCGCAAGACGCTGGAGCAGGCGCAGAGGTATCCCCTGGAACGCTTAAAGCAGCTCTATAAAAAGCTTTTGCAGACAGACCTCTACATCAAGCGGGGGAAGTTCGAGGGGGGGCTGGCGCTAAACCTGCTCGTCGCCGAGCTTTGTG